>NZ_JBHWVI010000146.1:0-22468 GCF_042737005.1 Streptomyces sp. NPDC060027 | reverse complement strand
TGGTACGGCGTTCGGGGGGCCCGCCCATTGAGGGCCCCACGCGGGCGCCCATCCAGTCCCAACTAACGCTCACCCTGCCCGCTTAGGCCCGGCCCCGCCGGGGCGCGCCGCCCCCCCGGGCCCGCCCGGCGGGGGGCCGCGTCCGAGGCGTGCACCGGGGGCCGGGGGGCTCTCCGGAACAAACAGTCCCAGGGGGGAACCACGCATGATGCGCACCGGCCGTCATGTCACCATGCTCACCGAAGGCACCTATCCGCATGTCCACGGCGGGGTCAGCACCTGGTGCGACCAGCTGGTCAAGGGCATGCCGGAGGTCGATTTCCACATCGTCTCGCTCACCGGCAGCGGCCGCGAACCCGTGGCCTGGGAACTGTCGCCCAACATCTACCGGCACACCTCCGTGCCGACCTGGGGGCCACGGCCCGGCCGCGCGCGGCCGCCGCTGGGCCGCGCCCTGCGCCGCTTCACCGAGACCTACGAGCGCTTCCTGTTCGCCTTCCTCGACCCGGACACGCCCGAGGACTTCGGCGACGCCCTGTACGAACTGGCCGAACTCGCCCGTGCCGGACGCCTGTCGGCCGCCCTGCGCAGCGAGGCGGCGCTGCGCTCGCTGATGTGGATCTGGACGATGCCGCATCTGCCGACGGCCGCCGCCCGGCCCACCGTGCACGACGCGCTCACGGCGACGGACCTGCTCGAACACGCGCTGCGCCCACTCGGCGTCCGTATCCCCGAGGACTCCGTCGCCCACGCGGTCAGCAGCGGACTCGCCACGCTGCCCGCCCTCGTCGCGCACCACCTGGACGGGGTCCCGTTCCTGCTCACCGAGCACGGCATCTATCTGCGCGAGCGCTACCTCGGCTACCGCGCACTCCAGCAGCGCTGGCCCGTCAAGGCGTTCATGCTCGGCTTCTACCGCGAGCTGAACTCCCTCGGCTACCGCGCCGCCGACCTCATCACCCCCTGCAACCAGTACAACCGCCGCTGGGAAGAGCGCGGCGGCGCCGACGGCGACCGGATCCGCACGGTCTACAACGGCGTCGACCCGCACGCCTTCCCGCACGCCGGACCCGAACCCGCCGTGCCCACCCTCACCTGGTGCGGCCGTGTCGACCCCATCAAGGACCTGGAGACACTCCTGCGCGCCTACGCCATGGTGCGCGCCGAACTGCCCGACACCCGGCTCCGGTTGTTCGGTCCCGTGCCGCCCGGCGGAGAGGCGTACCGGACCCGCCTGGAGAAACTCGCCGCCGAACTGGGCATCACCGACGGGCTGACCTTCGAGGGCCGCATCACCGAGGTGTGGCGCGCCTACGCGGCCGGTCACATCGTCATGCTGTCCTCGATCTCCGAGGGCTTCCCTTTCTCGATCATCGAGGCGATGTCCTGCGGCCGAACGACGGTCTCCACGGACGTGGGCGGGGTCCGTGAGGCGGTCGGTGACACCGGCATCGTCGTCCCGCCGCGCGAGCCGGAGAAGATGGCCGCTGCCGCGCTCACCCTGCTGCGTGACGACGAACGGCGGCTGGACCTCGGCGAGTTGTCCCGCCAGCGGGTCATCGACCGGTTCACGCTGCGCCGTTCCGTCGACGCCTTCAGGACGGTGTACCAGGAACTGGCGGGCCGGCCCGAGGTGTACGAGCCCGCCGTGGAGACCGTCGACGACTGGACCGTCGAACTGCGCGACCCCTGGTACCAGGCCGTCGCCACGGACGGGACCGGCTGGTGAGCGGCTCCCTGCACACGCCGCCCGGGACCCACCGGGACACGCGTGCCCGGGTGCCGAGCCAACGCCGCTCGACGAGCTGGGTGCACCCCGACCCGATCGACGAACTCGCCGAGAGCCTCAGGGGGTTCGTCTCCGCGGCCGTCCACCCCGACGAGGTGGCCGCGCTGCTCGAATCCGACGGTCTCTCGGACGACCAGATACGCGAACGGTACGGCGTCAAGAACTCCTTCGCCCTCGCGGAGGAGTTGTTCGAGCGGGTCGACCGGGCCTACCCCGAACCGGAGGGCCCGGCCCACGACCCGTGGCGGATCGGGCTCCTCGGCTGTCTCCTGCGGGGCATCGTCTTCGCCCTCCCCGGTCTCGGCTATGTCCTCGCGGCACCGCTTCTCGCGGGGCCCGAGGGCGCGTTCGGGCTTCCGGCCGGCACCGTTCCGATGCTCGCCGGGGCGCTGTGCGGCTGGACCTGGAACCAGGGGCTCGCGCACCGCGCGTACACCTGGATGGGACTCGGCGACCGCACGGCCGCCCGCCGCGCGCTGCTCGTCGGGACGCCGGTCGGCGTCCTGCTCGGCTCCCTGGTGGCCTTCGCGGCTGCCGGTACGGCCGGCGGGGGCGCCGTCGCCTTCGCCGCCGGGCAGTCCGGCTATCTGGGCGCGGCCACCGTCCTGCTCGTGATGGGCCGGGAACGCACGCTGCTCGCCGCCCTGACGCCCATGACGGCGGGCGCGATCGTCACCGTGTTCCAGCCGGTCCCGGACCTGGCGCGCGTGGCACTGCTGCTGGGCTCGCTGGCGGCGGTCGCCCTGCTCGGCCTGCTCGAAGTGGCACCCGCCGTCCGGGAGTCGGGGGAGGGGAGCTGGAGCGCGGGGCTTCTCGCGCTGCTGCCGTACGGGAACCGGCCGGGCGGCACGGAGCCGTCCGGTAGGGCCGGTGAACCGCGGGCGGCCTCCACGGGCCGGCCGACCGCCAAGGATCCCGAGGCCGACCCGGCCCGCATCGAGGGCGTCGCCGCGCGGCTGCGCGCCCGCAGGTCCGCCCCGCGCCGGAACGCCGGCACCGTCCCGTACGCCCTCTTCGGGCTCGGCAGCGGTGTCCTCGTGTTGTACGCGGCGCTCGGGGACGTCCTGACGGGAGCCCGCACGGCGGTCGCCGCACCCGCCGCGGTCGCGCTGACGCTCAGCATGGGGCCCGCCGAGTGGCTGCTGTTCCGGTTCCGCAGCGGGAGCCTGGCCGGGCAGCGTTCCAGCACCTCCGCGAGGCGCTTCCGGCGCGCCACCGCCGGCGCCCTCGTCCGCTGCCTCGCCGGTTACCTCGCCGCGCTGCTCGTGCTCGGCCTCGGCACCTCCGCGCTGTGGCCGCACGCGCCCGCGCCCGCGACCGCGGACGGGGTCCGGCTCGCCGGACTGCTCCTGCTGGGTGTGGTCATGTGGACCGGGTTGCTGCTCCAGTCCTTCGGCGCCGTCACCGGCACGGCCGCGATCGTCTGTGCCGCCGCGCTCGCCCAGACAGCGGCCCTCGCGACGCACACGGGCGACTCGCACTGGGTGGGCCTGATCGTGTACGGCACGGCGGCCGGCGCCCAGACCGCGCTCGTCTGCGCCCTGCTGGGAAAGGCGACGGCCCACCGATGAACCCGCCGGCCACCGGTACGCGGACGAGAGCCCGCCCAGGAGCCCGCCGATGAGCCCGCCCAGGAGTCCGTCCATGAACCAGCCCATGAGACCGCCCATGAGTCCTTCCCTGAGCGAGCCCGGTGGCACTCCGGGCTCGCCGCCCTCGAAGGCCCTTCTCGTCCCGTACTACGAACACCCTTCCGTCCGCCCGGCCGAATGGGACGCGCTCGTCGCCGCCGCGCCCCGGCTGCACGGCGTCGTGCTGAACCCCGCCAGCGGACCCGGCGACCGTCTCGACCCGGCGTTCGCGGCGGTCGCCGGGCGGTTGCGCGCGGCGGACGTCCGGGTGCTCGGCTACGTCGACACGGACTACGGGCGCAGACCGCTCGCGGACGTCGTACGCGATCTCACCCGGCATCGCGACTGGTACGGCACCGACGGCACGTTCCTCGACCAGGTCGCCGCCGCGGAAAGCGAGTTCGGGTACTACCGGCGGCTGGCGGCGGCGGCCCGGGGACTCGGCGGCGGCCTCGTCCTCAACCACGGCACGGCACCGCACCCCTCGTACGCCCGGATCGCCGACGTGCTCGTCACCTTCGAGGGCACCTGGACCAGCTACCGCAGGAGACCCCCGCCGCCGTGGACCGGTGCCGGGGCGAGCCTCTGCCATCTCGTCCACGGGGTACCGGCCCACGCCGACGCGGCGTCGCTGGCACGGGAGCGGGGGGCCGCGCTGTACTGCGCGGTCCCCGGCGTGGGGGACCACCCCTGGGGCACGCTGCCGCACGCCCTGGCGCCCATCCCGTGAAACGCCCCGCGTCCCGGGTCCCGCCACCCGGAGCCGGGTCCGACGCTCAAGGAGTGGTGACCGGGGGCGGGGTGCGGGGCATGCCGAGCCCGAGGCCCGTCACCGCGGTTCCCGACACCCGGTCCGCCAGCGAGCGGCGGCTCGGGGCGAGCACGGGCAGCGCGTTCAGGAAGAAGATCACGACGGCGACGGTCCACACCAGCACCGAGAGCACGAACTCGCCTTCCACCAACAGGATGCAGGCCACCGCGTACACGGCGACGTCGGCCGTCGTGGTCACCGCGGCCCGCAGCGCCGCACGGCGCGGAGCGGACGGTGTGACCTTCAGGCCGAACAGGGCCTTGCCGACGGTCCGTCCGGTGAGGGCGAGCGCCGACCACTGGTAGAGGAAGGTCGCGGCCACCAGCAGCCCGAAGGCCTGCTCCACGTCCCGGACCGCCCTGCGCCAGACCGAGAGCCCGAAACCCTCGGAGGCGCCGACGACATCGCCGCGCGAGGTGAGGAGGTCCCAGCCACCGCGCGTCGCGAGATCCGGCACGTCCGTCACGAGCGCGGAGACGCGGTGGAAGGTGAGCACGGCGAGCGCGGACGCCGCCGCGAGCACCAGCGCGAAGTCGATGAGCCACGCCATGAGGCGCCGAGATTTCGGCAGTGGCGGCACGTTCGGCACAGACGTCCCCCGATCACGATCCGTTGTCCGTTCGGCCGCTCAGATTAGTGGGGGCGCCGGCCCGCGGCGGCGTTCGCCGGTGATCGTTCCAGGCCGGTGACAGAACGGTGATCAGCCCAGCGAGAGAACCACGAGCGCGGTCGTCGCCGCCGTCTCCGCGAGGCCCCCGAAGACGTCGCCGGTGATCCCGCCGAAGCGGCGGGTGCAGTGCCGCAGCAGCAGTTCGGCGGCCACGCAGGAGGCGCCCGCGGCCACCGCGGCGCGCACCAGGTCGTACGACCCGACGAGCGCGCCGCCACCCGCCGCCGCTCCGGTCACGGCCACCGCCACCAGCAGCGCGGCGCGGGGCGGAACGGTTCCCGCGACCGCCGCGCCCAGGCCCTCGGGCCGGGCCGCGGGCACCCCGGTGCGGGCGGCGAGCGTGAGGGCGAGGCGGGCCACGGTGGCCGAGACGACGGCCGCGAGGGCGCCCCGGGCCCATGAGGAGTCGTACGCCTGGGCGAGTGCGGCCACCTGGGCGAGCAGGACGAACAACAGGGTGATCACGCCGAACGGGCCGATGTCCGACTGCTTCATGATCCGCAGCGCGTCCTCGGCGGGCTTGCCGCTGCCCAGCCCGTCCGCGGTGTCGGCGAGGCCGTCGAGGTGCAGGCCGCGGGTGAGCGCGGCCGGTACGGCGGCGGTGGCCACGGCCGCGAGCAGCGGGCCGGCGCCCATGGCCAGCAGTGCCAAGCCCACCAGGGCGGCGCCCGCCCCGACCACGACCCCGGCCAGGGGGGCGCACAGCATGCCGCCGCGCGCCGCGTCGCGGTCCCAGCGGGTCACCTTCACCGGGAGCGCGGTGAGGGTGCCGAAGGCGAAACGGAGGCTGTCGGGGAGAGAGGCCCCGGAGGCGGTCTTGGACATCGGCGCAGGCTACCCGGACGCCCGGAGGGCGGATACAGCGGCGATGGATAAAGTTCGCATATGGGTCATTGGTTGCAGCGGAACATCGTCGAACCCGGGAAACTCCCCCTGTTGCTGGCGCTGGCCTCGTTCGTCCTGACCTTCGTGGTCACCCGTTCCATCGTGCGGCTCATCCGCGCCGGCAAAGGGCCCTTCGGCAACGTCAAGGCCGGTGATCTGCACATCCACCACGTGGTGCCCGGCGTCGTGCTCACGGTGATCGGCGGCTTCGGCGCGGTCGCCAGCAGCCGGTACGGGTTCTGGCCGTGCGTGTGCGCCGTGGTGTTCGGCATCGGAGCGGGCCTCGTGCTCGACGAGTTCGCGCTGATCCTGCACCTCGACGACGTCTACTGGACCGAGGCCGGGCGCAAGAGCGTCGAGGTCGTGGTGGTCACGGCCTCCCTGGTCGGGCTGATGCTCAGCGGCTTCTCGCCGCTCGGCGTCAACGACACCACCGACCAGGAGTTGCAGGACCGCGCCGGCGTGATCGTGACCATCGCCCTGAACTTCCTCCTCGCGCTCATCGCCCTGAGCAAGGGGAAGGCGCGCACGGCCATCTTCGGGGTGATCATTCCCTTCATCGCCCTGATCGGCTCGATCCGGCTGGCCAAGCCCGGTTCGCCGTGGGCCAAGCGCTTCTACCGGCGCCGACCGCGCGCCCGCGCCCGGTCCAGACTGCGCTTCTACCGGCACGACCGCCGCTGGGCGGGCCCCAGCCGCAAGGTTCAGGACTGGATCGGCGGCAAACCCGACCCCGAGCCCGCCCGTTCCCTGCCCGAACGGCCGTGACGCGCCGCGGAGACGCAGCACATCACCAGGACCGCCGCGATGGCCGCCAGGTGCTCCTTGCCCGCCAGGTTGTCCTTGAGGAGCACCTCGACCACCATGGCCCCGATCACCACCCCCGCCGTCACATACGCCCGGTAGCGCCAGCCGAGGAACACGGCGAGGCCCACCACGGCCGCCGACGGGCCGGTGTCGACGACCTGGGCGTCCGCCCCGGGCAGACCCAGCGGATGGTGCGGGCCGAGCGCGATGCCGACGCGGGCGTAGAGCGTCCCGGCCAGCGTGGCGACGTACGCGACGACGAGCGTGCGCCACCAGCCCAGACAGATCTCGGCGATCCCGAAGACGAGGAGGATCTGCGCGAGCGCGCCCCACACGGGCAGATCCAGCGCCGGTACGAACAGGGAGAGCGGAGTGCGGAGCAGGGCGAGCCGCAGCGGGTCCTCGGCCCGGACGGAGCCGGTGTTCTGCACCAGCTGGTAGCCCCAGGACTGGTTCTGGACGAACTGGAGAACCGCCGTCAGACACACCGCGCAGAGGGTCATCGGAACCGCCCGCCACCGCCTCGCCACCAGGGCCCGGCGCACGGTGACGTACAGCGGACCCCACTCGGCGCGGGCCCAGTCGGCGAGCCTGCTCATCCGGTGGCCCCCACGGCCCGTCGCGCGCCGGCCCCCGGCGGTCTCATCTGTGCGATTCCAGGTGCTTGCGGTGCAGCCACTTCGGCAGGCCCGGCGCCTCCAGGAAACCCTCGGCGCGCGCGGACGCGACACCGATGCGCAACAGGTCGGCGCTCTTCTCGAAGAGCAGGAACCGCGGCTCCCAGATGGGCCGGTACTTGGCGTTGGCCCGGTACAGCGACTCGATCTGCCACCAGCGCGAGAAGAAGCTGAGCAGCGAGCGCCACAGCCGCAGCACCGGTCCCGCGCCGAGCCGTGCACCGCGTTCGAAGACCGAACGGAACATGGCGAAGTTCAGCGAGACCTGGGTGATCCCGATCTCCTGGGCGCGCCGCAGGAGTTCGATCACCATGAACTCCATCAGCCCGTTCTCCGCGTCGCGGTCGCGCCGCATCAGGTCCAGCGAGAGCCCGTGCGGCCCCCACGGCACGAAGGACAGCACCGCCCTCAACTCGCCCTCGGCATCGGTGCATTCGAGCATCACGCAGCGCCCGTCCTCGGGATCTCCGAGCCGGCCGAGCGCCATGCTGAAGCCGCGCTCGGTCGCGCCGTCGCGCCAGTCGTCCGCACGCCTGAGCAGATACGCCAGCTCGGCGGCCGGGATGTCCTCGTGCCGTCGGATGCGCACCCGGTACCCGGCCCGCCTGACCCGGTTGTAGGCCTGCCGGACGGTACGCATGGCCCGTCCTTCGAGGGTGAACTCGGCCGTCTCCACGAGGGCTTCGTCACCGAGTTCGAGGGCGTCGAGACCGTGCCGGGAGTAGATGGTGCCCGCCTCCTCGCTCGCGCCCATCACCGCCGGGATCCAGCCGTGCTCCCGGGCCTCGGCGAGCCAGGGCTCGATGGCGCCGGGCCATGCCTCCGGGTCGCCGATGGGGTCGCCGCTCGCCAGGGACACCCCGCCCACCACGCGGTACGCCACCGCCGCCTTGCCGGTGGGCGACCAGACCACGCTCTTCTCCCGGCGCAGCGCGAAATAGCCCAGCGAGTCCCGGTCGCCGTTGCGGTCGAGCAGCGCGCGCAGCCGCTTCTCGTCGTCCTCGGTGAGCGGGTCGACGGCGCGCCGGGAGCGGAAGGCCGCGTAGAGGACGGCGAGCACCAGCAGGGTGCTGAGCACGTTGATGCCGACGACGACCCAGTTGGGCGTCGAGATCCCGGGGTAGTGGGAGTCGTCGGCGGCGACCGAGACGAGCCGCAGGGTGCCGTAGCGCCAGCGGTCCAGGAAGGTCGAACGGTGGGCGTCGTGCGCTTCGTTGGTGACCGTGACCAGCAGCGTGGCGAGCAGGGAGGTGACCAGCAGCCCGCCGACCGCGACGGCCGCGGCGAGCGTGGGGTTCGACCGGTCGCCCTTGGCGTAGAACTCCCGGCGGCCGACGGCGAGGGCGCCCACGAAGGCCGCGGTCAGCACGAGGGACACCCAGTTCTGCGCGTACTGGCGGATCTCCGGGAACGCCATCGCGACGGCGAACAGCAGCAGGAACATGCCGCTCAGCACGGAGTTGAGGATCCACGCGGCCCGCTTGCGCCGCCGCATCGTGATGGCCAGGAACATCGTGAACACACCGGAGGCGAATCCGGCGGTCAGCAGGTACGGGGTGAAGTAGTTCTCGGTGTTGTGCCGTCGTACGTCCTGTCCGAGCGACACCCACACGGCGCTCAGAAAGTTGATGAACGTGACCGCGCGCAGATACCAGACGGCGAAGGCGGCGGACCGCCGCGAGGCGGCCGTGGACCGCCGGTCCCCGTCGTTCCGGCGGACCGACGCCCGTTCCTGGTCAACGGCAATTCGGGCATCTCCCATAAAGCGCGATGATATGGGGCATTGTGCCCCACGCGGGGGAGGGCCGGTACGGGTGGTGCCCCGCCGGGCGGCGGGTTCCGCTCCCGCCGATGCCCCGGGGGCGCCCGGCCGCCGGGGCACCGGACCTCATGGCCCGGACCGGTGGCCGTGCGGCACCTCGCCCCGGCCCGGTGGCGGAGAGCAGGTGTCGGACCAGGGTGTGCCCTCGAAGCCGAGGCTGCCGGTTTCGGCCGGCGTGCCGTCCCGGCTGGGACTTGGGGAGTTGGCGTCGGGCCCGGGTGTGCCCTCGGGGCGGGGGCGGCCGGCCCCGGTCGGTGAACGTCCCGGCCGGGGCTGGTGAGTCGGCATCGCGCGTGGGTGCGCCCGGGGGCGGGGCGGGCAGCCCGGTCGGCGCCGGGTTCGGGCGTGGCCTCGGAGGCCGGTCGGCTACGCGTCCCGCCCGGGGGCCGGGGAGTCGGTGTCGGGCTTGGGCGCGGTCTGAACGCCGGGGGCGGACTCGGCGTCAGCCTCCGGCCGGGAGCCGGTCCCGGTCCTGGTCCCGGACTCGGCGTCAGCCTCCGGCAGGGAGCCGGGTCCGGTGTCGGTCCCAGAGCCGGGCCCGGTGTCGGAGTCGGGCCCGGTGTCGGAGTCGGTCCCGGAGTCGGAGTCGGAAACGGGGTCGGAGTCGGAAACGGGGTCGGGCTCGGAGTTTTGCTTGGGGTCTGCCTCCGGGGCCGTCTCCGCCTCCGGAGAGGGGGCCGGAAGGTCCGCCGCGAGGCTCGCCGCGGCCTGGACCAGCGGCAGCGCCAGCAGGGCGCCCGCCCCCTCGCCCACCGTCACTCCGTGGTCGAGCAGCGGTTCGAGGGCCATCCGGTCCAGCGCCTTGGCCTGCGCGGGCTCCCCGCTGCTCTGCCCGGCCAGCCACCAGTCCGGCGCGCGGAAGGCGACCCGCTGTCCGACCAGCGCGCACGCGGCCGACACGACTCCGTCGAGAATCACCGGCATCTTGCGCACCGCGCTCTGGAGGAGGAACCCGGTCATCGCCGCCAGGTCGGCCCCGCCCACCGTCGCGAGCAGCTGCAGCTGATCCCCGAGCACGGGCCGCGCCCGCCGCAGGGAGTCGCGCACCGCGGCGCACTTGCGCATCCACGCGAGGTCGTCGATGGTCTGCCCGCCCCGCCCGGTGACGACGGACGCGTCGGTCCCGCACAGCGCCGCGACCAGGACGGCCGCCGCCGTGGTCCCGCCCACGCTGATGTCGCCGAGCACCACCAGATCCGTACCGGAGTCCGCCTCCTCGTCCGCGATGGCGACCCCGGCGCGGAACGCGGCCTCCGCCTCCTCCAGAGTCATCGCGTCCTCGACGTCGATCCGGCCCGAACCGCGCCGGATCCGATGCCGCACGACCTCGTCGGGCAGCTCCTCGGGATCGGCCTCCAGCGCCACGTCGATCACGCGCACCGGTACGCCGAGCCGGCGGGCCAGCACCGACGCCGGGCTCGCGCCCTCCAGGACCGCCCGCACCAGCCGGCCCGCGCTGCCCGCGGGGCGCGCCGACACGCCGAGGGCGGCGATCCCGTGGTCGCCCGCGAACAGCACGACCCGCGGGTGCTCGATCGGCCGCACCGGCACCGCGGACTGCGCCGCCGCCAGCCATTCACCCAGGTCGTCGAGGCGGCCCAGTGCCCCGGGCGGCACGATCCGGCTCTCCCGGTGCGCCTCGGCGTCTCGGCGTACGCCTCCGTCGGGACGCTCGATCAGATCGGTGAAGTCGTCGAGATTAAGCGAGCTCATTCGCCGAACAGTACCGGCACCGATCGAACACGTCCGCGCCACGTCGATGCACTCCGTATCACCTTCGGATACGTACCGTTTGTGTCGGATTGTCATACGGCTCGTCCCGACAGGAGCGCCCATGCCCCCCACCACGCGGCCGATCGCCGAACGCCGTGCCGCCTACGCGGCCGAACTCGCCCAGGGCACCGGCCGGTTCCACGAACCGCGCCGCGCCGACTGCCCCTGGTGCGGCTCGAAGAGCCTGCGCACCCGGCTGCGTACGCCGGACCTGCGGCAGCGCAAGCCGGGGACGTTCGTCGTCGACGAGTGCGGGGACTGCTCCCACGCCTTCCAGAACCCCCGGCTCACCGCGGAGGGGGTGGCCTTCTACCACCGGGACGTCCGTGAGGACGGCCACGAGAGCCTCGCCGAGCGGCTGCTCGGCGCCGGCGGCGGAACCGGACGCCACCTCGCGGCGGCCCGCGCCATGCTGCCCTTCCCGGAGCCGGAGAGCTGGCTCGACATCGGGACCGGACACGGGCACTTCCCGGCGGCGGCCAAGGAGGTCCACCCGTACACGTCCTTCGACGGGCTCGACCCGACGCGGCGCGTCGAGAGGGCACGGGCGGCGGGACGGGTGGAGGAGGCGCACATCGGGCGGCTCACCGACCCGCGGATCGCCGAGCGGCTGCGCGCCCGCTACGACGTCGTGAGCATGTTCCACCATCTGGAGCACACACCGGATCCGCGTGAGGAACTGCGCGCCGCGCTGGCGGTGTTGCGCCCCGGCGGGCACATCCTCGTCGAAGTCCCCGACCCCGAGTGCGCGTTCGGCACGCTGCTCGGCAAGTGGTGGGTCGCGTACGGCCAGCCGCGCCATCTGCACCTCATGCCGCTGCCCAATCTGCTCGGCGAACTCGAATCCCTCGGCTGCGAGGTCGTCGCGACGGACCGCCGGGAACCGCACATCCCCCACGACCTCTCCGGCGCCCTCGCCCTGGCCCTCGGGCGCGCCCTCCCCGGCCTCGACGCCCCCTGGCGCCCGGCACCCCCGACCCCCCTCCAGCACACCGTGCGGCAGGCCCTGACCCGGGCGTCCGTTCCGCTCCTCGCCTCGACCGCGGCGCTGGACCGTCTGATGGCCCCCGTGCTCCGCCGCACCCGTTTCTCGAACGCGTACCGCATCGTCGCCCGCAGGCAGACCTGAGAGCGCCCGCCCGCAGCGAACGGGGGGCGAGCGCCCGGCGGAAGCGAAGAACGCGCGTCCGCCGGCACGGAGTTCGGCCGCGGTCAGCCCCGCAGCTTCAACGCCTGTCCCGCCACCACCAGCAGCACGTGCTCGCACTCCCCGGCGAACCCCGCGTTCAGCCGCCCGAGTTCGTCGCGGTAGCGGCGTCCGGAGGCCGTGGCGGGGACGATGCCGGAGCCGACCTCGTTCGATACCGCGACGACCGTGCGGCGGGTGTTCCGGACCGCGGCGACGAGCTCCTCCACGCGGGCGCGCAGGGCGCGTTCGCCGCCGCCGGACCACTCGGCGTCGTCCCAGGCGTTCACCGAGTCCATGGCGTCCGTCAGCCACAGCGAGAGGCAGTCGACGAGCAGCGGCGGGCCGTTCTCCGCGAGGAGGGGGACCAGGTCGCAGGTCTCGACGGTGCGCCAGGAGCCGGGCCGCCGCTCACGGTGGGCGCTGACCCGCGACGCCCATTCGCAGTCCCCGTTGCGCGAACCTCCGGTGGCGACGTAGAGGACGTCGGGGAACGCCTCCAGGCGTCGTTCCGCCTCCACCGACTTGCCCGAACGCGCTCCGCCGAGCACCAGCGTCCTGCGCGGCACATCGGGCACGTCCTCGTAGACGCCCACGTCGAGCGTCGACCCGTCGGGCACGGCACGCGCGCCCGCCGCGGCGAGCCGCCGCCGCAGTTCGGGACCCGGGGGCACGTCGTGGTCGAGGTGCACCGCGATCACGTCCGTCGTCGGGCCGACCGCGCCGACCGCGCGCAGCTTCGCCAGGGCGTCCGGCCGCCCCACCACGTCGAGGAGCACCATGTGGTAGGCGTCGCCGTTCTTGTCCAGACCGGCCGGCGCCGCTCCCGGCGGCAGGTACAGCAGCCGCTGCCCGTCCGGTCCGGTCACCGCGTACCCCGTGCCCGGCGCGTCCATCGGCACCGCCCGCACCCGATGTCCCGTCATCAGCGCCAACTCCCGTCCGTCGGGCACCCGGCCGGGCTGCGGCAGCCCGGCCGGCACCTCCACGGCGGGTCCGTCGTGCGGATGCGAGAGCAGTACCTGCCGTACGCCGCCCAGCGAGTGTCCGGCGCGGGCGGCAGCGAACGCGGCGCCGGGGGTGAGGTCGAGCAGCAGTGTGCCGTCCACGAGCAGCGCGGTGGCGGCCCGCGCCCTCTCGCCGAGCGCGGTCGCGCAGGCAGCGCAGGGACAGTCGGGGCGGGGCAGGCCCGCGGGGGCACCGGTGCCGAGCAGAGTCAGTTCCACGCCGTCGATTTTTGCGTGTCCCCGCAGGTCTTGCGCGTCCGGCTAGGCTTCGGACGGGAGCCGGATCTTGTCCGGCCCCCGCTGTGCAGTGTGCTCACACCTTGGAGGCGTACATGGCGGCATGGACGTGGCGGTTCGAGAAGTCCGACGGGACAGAGGTCCAACCCGCGGTGCAGCCCGAGGAGTTCACCACCCAGGGCGACGCCGAGTCCTGGATCGGCGAGGTGTGGAAGGACCTTCTGGCGGGCGGCGCGGACCAGGTGTTCCTCTTCGAGGACAGCACGCAGATCTACGGTCCGATGAGCCTGCACGCCGAGCCGGAGTAGGCCGGTCGGGGTTGCCGGGGGCACACCCCGGCAACCCGTCACCGCCCGCAGCACCCCTCGTACGACCGGCATCGCAGGCTTCCCCGCCGCACGATCCCGCCGCCCCGGCCGACTCCTCGTTGCCCACAGGCCGGAACGGTCAACCGTCCAGCTCCACCAGCAAGGGCCGCTCGTCCGACCCGGCCAGGCATGGACGCTCGTCCGACCTGGCCAAGAAGGGCCGCTCGTCCGGCGCCCCGAGATGCACGGTCGTCCGGCTCCGCCGGGAAGGGCCGGTCGTCCGGCGCCGCGAGGAAGCGTGTTCGTCCGGGGCTGCCCAGCAGGAACGTCCGGCTTCGCCGGGAAGGATGCCCCGACGGCCTCCGGGGCGTCCGGCCCCGCTCGGGGGCGGAGTCCCGTCTCCCCGAAGGGGTCGTCCGACCCCGCCCCGAGGGGGGTCAGCCCCGCACGCCGCACAGGTGCAGCAGCGCCGCCACCTGGCGGTACGGATCCGTCCGCCCGGCCCGCTCCTCCGCGGCCAGCAGCGTCTCCGCGTCCGGCGGAAGCGACGTGCCGTCGGCGGCCGTGTCCGTGAAGACCCGCACGCCGTACCAGGCGTGCAGCGGAGCCCCGATCCCGGCGAGCGTGCCGGTCAGCGTGGCGAGCCGGTCGGCGCGGACGTCGAGGCCGAGCCGGTTCGTGTACGCGGTCGTGTCGAACGAGGCCAGCGCCGTCGCCCAGTCCCCGCCGAGCCCCGGCCGCATGGCCAGCGCGTCCGCGTTGCGCACCAGCAGCGAGAGCAGCCCGCCGGGGGCCAGCATCCGGGCCATGCCCGCCAGCAGCGCGTCCGGATCCTCGACGTACATCAGGACGCCGTGGCACAGCACCACGTCGAAACTGCCCGGCAGGAAGTGGACGCCGGTCTCGCGCCCGTCGCCCTCGATGAGGCGCACCCTGCCGCGGATGCCCTCCGGCTCGGCGGCCAGGGCCTCCCGGGCCACGGCCAGCATCGTGGCGTCCTGCTCGAGCCCGGTCACCTGATGGCCGGCCCGGGCCAGCCGCAGGGCCTGCGTGCCCTGCCCCATCCCGACATCGAGGACCCGCAGCCGCTGACCCACCGGATACCGCCCGGCTATCTGCTCGTCGAGCTGCCGGGCCACCAGTTCCTGTCGTACGACATCACGCAGCCCGCCCAGCTTGTTCAGCCAGGCATCCGCCGCGCCCCCGGAGAATGACGTCGTGCTCAGGGCCGCTCTCCGCGCTTGACCTGCGGCTTCGGCAGCCGGAGTCGACGCATCTGGAGGGTGCGCATCAGCGCGTAGGGGACCGCGCCCTTCTTGGGCAGGTCGGGGAAGCGCGTGTTGAGCTGCTTCTTCAGGCGGATCGCGATGCCGATCGAGTCGACCACGATCATCACGATGACGACCAGCCACAGCAGCAGCGCGATGTTCTGGAGCGAGCCGACCCGCACCATGCTCAGGACGAGGATGACCACGGCCATCGGCAGGAAGAACTCGGCGATGCAGAATCGCGAGTCGACGAAGTCACGCGCGAACCGGCGCACCGGGCCCTTGTCGCGGACGGGCAGATAGCGCTCGTCGCCACTGGCCAGCGCCTGGCGCTGCTTCTCCATCTGGACACGGCGGTCGTCGCGCTGCCGCTTGGCCGCCTCCTTGCGCGTCGTCGGCGTCTGGGCGACGCTGCGACGCTGGGTCTGGGCCTCACTGCGCTTGGGCGTGGGGCGGCCCTTGGGGGCCTGCGGATCACGGGTCATTTTGGAGTCGGACACCGGCGCCTTGTCGGCGGGGGCCTTCTCTTCCTTCGCACGGCTACGGAACACAAAACCCAAGGGTACGGGGTCCGCGGGCATGGACGTCGTTCGAGTGGGGAACGATCCGGCAACGCCGTGCGTCTGTAGTGGGACAGAGGGGACGTCCTTCCCGGGTGGACCCCGGGTGTCACCTACTCCCTACGCCGGAGTGGTGGAGAACGCAGTCGTCCTTGGGGATGAGCGCATCCGTCCCCGAACAGTGCGGTAATGGATGCAGGGCCCGTACTGTGGGTCCTGTTGCAGTACCTGGAGCTGGAGTCCGTCAGAAGGGGGCGCGCGAAGCCCATGAGCGGTGTCATGAAGCGTATGGGGATGATCTTCCGCGCGAAGGCGAACAAGGCCCTTGACCGGGCCGAGGACCCGCGCGAGACCCTCGATTACTCGTACCAGAAGCAGCTGGAGCTGCTCCAGAAGGTCCGGCGCGGTGTCGCCGACGTGGCGACCAGCCGCAAGCGCCTCGAACTGCAGCTGAACCAGCTCCAGAACCAGTCCTCCAAGCTGGAGGACCAGGGCCGCAAGGCGCTCGCGCTCGGTCGTGAGGACCTGGCCCGTGAGGCGCTGTCGCGCCGCGCCGCGCTCCAGCAGCAGGTCACCGACCTGGAGACGCAGCACCGGACCCTGCAGGGTGAGGAGGAGAAGCTCACCCTCGCGGCCCAGCGCCTCCAGGCCAAGGTCGACGCCTTCCGCACCAAGAAGGAGACGATCAAGGCGACGTACACGGCGGCCCAGGCACAGACCCGGATCGGGGAGGCCTTCTCCGGCATCTCCGAGGAGATGGGCGATGTGGGGCTTGCCATCCAGCGTGCCGAGGACAAGACCGCGCAGCTCCAGGCGCGGGCCGGCGCGATCGACGAGCTGCTCGCCTCCGGAGCGCTCGACGACCAGTCCGGGCTGGCCAAGGACGACATCCAGAGCGAGCTGGACCGGCTCTCCGGTGGTACGGATGTAGAGCTGGAGCTGCAGCGCATGAAGGCGGAGCTGGCCGGCGGCTCCTCGTCACAGCAGGCGATCGAGGGCGGCACGGGCCAGTCCCAGTCGTCGTCGCAGCCCCAGGACACTCCGCGCTTCGACAAGCAGTGACCGACAGGGCCCACGCCTGAGGAGGGCGACATGATCGTACGGATCATGGGGGAGGGGCAGGTGAGGCTGGACGACGGCCACCTCACCGAACTGAACAAGCTGGACGACGAGCTGCTCTCCGAGATGGAGCGCGGCGACGAGTCCGGCTTCCGTCGCACCCTGGGAGCCCTGCTGGACGCGGTGCGTGGCGCCGGGAGTCCGCTCCCCGACGACTCGCTGGAGCCGTCGGAGCTCATCCTCCCCTCTCCGGAGGCCACGCTCGAAGAGGTCCAGGAGATGCTCACCGGCGACGGCCTGATCCCCGGCTGAGCACCACCTCTCCGACCGACCTCGACCGCTCCCCCTCTCCGCCCCCGCGTGCCCCGGCGACTCGGGGAGGAGTCGGCGGGCGGCCCTGCCGACGAGGGACCCCCGGGAGGGGTGGCGAGCGCCCAGCCCGACCGACACCCCGAGCCGGCACCCACCGGCCGGCCCGCCGAGCCCGACACCACAAGACCCGTCCCCGTCCCGGTACGGCCCCTCGTCGTGCCTGACAACTTCCGGCCCAGAGCCCGGCAAGGGCAGCGACCGCGACATGACATGGCCGCCCGGCGTCCGGCTCTCCCCCGGCGAGAGCGGACCGTACCGTCCGCCGGCCCGCCGGGCCCCGGTTCGCAGCCCGGCGAGGCGCGTCCGATCCTGGCGCTCGGCGACGTCGGTCCCGACTGAACCCGGTCCGGCGAGAGGGCGTCGTACCGTCCGGTTCCCGGCCCGGCAGGGACCCGTACCGTTGAGCGGGTGAGCACCCTGGAGCGCACGAGGGACTGGCTGCGGGCCCACCCCCTCGCCCTGGACGCCGCCCTCGCCGCGGGCGTCCTCGTCTGCATGATGGCCGGCTCCTTCGTCGACCCGCACGGCGCCGACGGCACGACCTGGGGCGCCCGCACCCCGGACGCCCTCAGCCTCGCCCTGATGGTTCTCGGCGCCGCCGCCCTGGTCTTCCGCCGCCGCGCCCCGATGAAGATCCTCGCGGCGACCGTCGCCGTCACCCTGGTCGAGCTGGTGACCGGCGATCCCCGGGCCCCGTTGGCGATGTGCGCCGTCGTCGCCCTCTACACCGTGGCCTCGGCCACCGACCGCCCCACCACCTGGCGCGTCGGCCTGGCCACCATGACCGTGCTGACGGCGGTCGCGATGCTCGCCGGGCCGCTGCCCTGGTACGCCCAGGAGAACCTCGGCGTCTTCGCCTGGACCGGCATGGCCGCCGCGGCGGGCGACGCCGTCCGCAGTCGGCGCGCCTTCGTGCACGCGATCAAGGAGCGCGCCGAACGAGCCGAGCGCACCCGAGAGGAGGAGGCGCGCCGCCGTGTAGCCGAGGAGCGGCTGCGGATCGCCCGCGATCTGCACGACGTCGTCGCCCACCACATCGCCCTCGTCAACGTTCAGGCCGGAGTCGCCTCCCACGTGATGGACAAGCGTCCCGACCAGGCGAAGGAGGCGCTCGCCCACGTACGGGAGGCCAGCCGGTCCGCGCTGAACGAACTGCGCGCCACCGTGGGGCTGCTGCGCCAGTCCGGCGACCCCGAGGCCCCGACCGAGCCGGCCCCCGGGCTGGCCCGGCTCGACGAGCTGGCCGACACCTTCCGCAACGCGGGGCTCCCGGTGGAGGTGGCCCGCTCCGACCACGGCACCGCGCTGCCCGCGGCCGTCGACCTCGCCGCGTACCGCGTGATCCAGGAAGCCCTCACCAATGTGCAGAAGCACACCGGCGCCGGGGCGAAGGCCGAGGTCAGCGTGGTCCGGGTCGGGCCGAACGTGGAAGTGACCGTCCTCGACAACGGGCCCGGACAGGACACGGCCCCGCAGGAGGGCGGCGGGCACGGACTGCTCGGCATGCGCGAGCGGGTCACCGCGATCGGCGGGAGCTGCACGGCGGGTCCCCGATACGGAGGCGGCTTCCGCGTCCATGCGATCCTTCCGGTCAAGCACCGCGCGCCTGCCCTGGGGGACCCCGTATGACGATCCGTGTCGTGCTCGCCGACGACCAGGCATTGCTGCGCAGCGCGTTCCGTGTGCTGGTCGACTCGGAGCCGGACATGGAGGTCGTGGGGGAGGCGTCCGACGGCGCGGAGGCGCTGGCCGTGACCCGGGACGAGCGGGCCGACGTGGTGCTGATGGACATCCGGATGCCCGGGACCGACGGCCTCACCGCCACCCGGCTGATCACCGCCGACCCGGGCCTCGCGCACGTACGGGTCGTGATGCTGACGACCTTCGAGGTCGACGAGTACGTGGTGCAGTCGCTGCGGGCCGGCGCGTCCGGGTTCCTCGGCAAGGGCGCCGAGCCCGAGGAACTGCTGAACGCCATCCGGATCGCCGCCGGCGGCGAGGCGCTGCTGTCCCCGGCGGCGACCAAGGGTCTGATCGCCAAGTTCCTCGCGCAGGGCGACGGTGCCGACGGGCGCGGTCCCATCGGCTCCGACCGGCTCGACGCGCTCACCGGCCGCGAGCGCGAGGTACTCGTCCAGGTCGCCGGAGGCCACTCCAACGACGAGATCGCCGAGCGCCTCGAAGTGAGCCCGCTCACCGTGAAGACGCATGTCAACCGGGCCATGGCCAAGCTCGGCGCCCGGGACCGGGCCCAACTGGTGGTCATCGCGTACGAGTCCGGCCTGGTACGTCCGAGGGTGGACTGACGGTTGGCTGCGCGTACTGCGCCTGGAGTAGGTTCCCGGTAAGGAAATGGACCCAGGGGCTACGGATCGTCGCCCGTTCATGGCCCAAGGTGTGACGTGGGGCGTTCCCCAGTCCACCGCCTTCCGCTCGAACCACAGAAGAGAGACCCACCACCCATGTCCTGGCTGTCCAGATTCAGCCTCGCGCAGCGGGCCCTCATCGGGCTGATGTCGATCATCGCGCTCGCTTTCGGGGCGATAGCGATCCCCCAGCTCAAGCAGCAGTTGCTGCCCACCATCGAACTGCCCATGGTGTCCGTGCTCGCGCCGTACCAGGGTGCGTCTCCGGATGTGGTCGAGAAGCAGGTCGTCGAGCCCCTCGAGGACAACCTCGAAGCCGTCGACGGCATCACCGGTGTCACCTCCACCGCCAGCGAGGGCAACGCCGTGATCATGGCGTCCTTCGACTACGGCAACGACACCAAGCAGCTCGTCGCCGACGTCCAGCAGGCCGTCAACCGGGCGCGCGCCCAGCTCCCGGACGACGTCGACCCGCAGGTCATCGCCGGTTCGACGGACGACATGCCGACCGTCGTCCTCGCCGTCACCTCCGGCAAGGACCAGCAGGCCCTGGCCGACCAGCTCGACCGCACGGTCGTCCCCGCCCTCGACGGCATCGACGGCGTCGGAAGGGTCGCGGTCACCGGTGTGCGGGACCTCCAGGTCACCGTCACGCCGGACGAGAAGAAGGTGGCGAAGGCCGGCCTCACCACGGCCGCCCTCGGCCAGGCCCTCCAGGCGGGCGGGGCGACCGTCCCGGCCGGTTCCTTCGACGAGCTCGGCAGCAACCAGACCGTGCGGGTCGGCGGCGGCTTCACCTCGCTGGGGCAGATCCAGGACCTCATGGTCGCGGGGCAGCCCGGCAAGAAGCCGGTGCGCCTCGGCAGCGTCGCCACCGTGAAGCAGGAGCAGGCCAAGGCCGACTCCATCACGCGGACCGACGGCAGCCCGAGCCTCGCCGTGATGGTGACCATGGACCACGACGGCAGCGCCGTCGCCATCTCCGACGCGGTCAAGGACAAGCTGCCCGGCCTGCGGGCGGACCTGGGCGCGGGGGCGAAGATCACCGTCGTCAGCGACCAGGGCCCGGCGGTCTCGAAGTCCATCCACGGCCTGACCACCGAGGGCGCCCTCGGTCTGCTCTTCGCGGTCCTGGTCATCCTGGTCTTCCTGGCGTCGGTCCGCTCGACGCTGGTCACCGCCGTGTCCATCCCGCTGTCCGTGGTGCTGGCCCTGGTCGTGCTGTGGACCCGGGACCTGTCGCTCAACATGCTGACGCTGGGCGCGCTCACCATCGCGATCGGCCGGGTCGTCGACGACTCGATCGTCGTCCTGGAGAACATCAAGCGGCACCTCGGGTACGGCGAGGAGCGCGAGGAGGCGATCATCACGGCGGTCCGCGAGGTGGCCGGCGCGGTCACCTCCTCGACCCTCACCACGGTCGCCGTCTTCCTGCCGATCGGTCTGACCGGCGGCATGGTCGGCGAGCTGTTCGGCTCCTTCAGCCTGACGGTCACGGCGGCGCTCCTCGCCTCCCTGCTCGTCTCGCTGACGGTCGTCCCGGTGCTCTCGTACTGGTTCCTGCGTGCCCCCAAGGGCACCTCCGCGGACGCGGAGGAGGCCCGGCGCCAGGCCGAGGAGAAGGAGGAGCGCAGCCGTCTGCAGCGCTTCTACGTCCCCGTCCTGCGCTTCGCGACCCGTCGCCGGCTGACCAGTGTGCTGATCGCGGCCGCGGTGCTCGTCGGCACGTTCGGTATGGCGCCCCTGCTGAAGACGAACTTCTTCGACCAGGGCGAGCAGGAAGTCCTCACCGTCAAGCAGGAGTTGAAGCCGGGCGCCAGCCTGGCGGCGACCGACGAGCAGGCGCGGAAGGTCGAGAAGCTCCTCGGCGGCGTCAAGGGCGTCAAGGACTACCAGGTCACCATCGGGTCCTCCGGCTTCATGGCGGCCTTCGGCGGCGGTACGGACACCAACCAGGCGTCGTACCAGGTCATGCTGGAGGACTCGGCGTCCTACAAGGACGTCCAGGACCGCATCGAGACGGGCCTCGGCAAGCTCTCCGGGCTCGGCACCACCACGGTCGCGGCCGGTGACGGTTTCGGCAGCCAGGACCTCAGCGTCGTCGTGAAGGCGGCCGACAAGGACGTGCTGCGCAAGGCGGCCGACCAGGTCCGCGACGAGGTCGCGAAGCTCGACCACGTCACGGACGTCACGAGCGACCTGTCCCAGAGCGTGCCGCGCATCTCGGTCGAGGCCAACTCCAAGGCGGCCGCGGCCGGTTACAACGACGCCACGCTCGGCGCGGCCGTCACCCAGGCGGTACGCGGCACGACCAGCGGCAAGGCGATCCTCGACGACACCGAGCGGGACATCGTCATCAAGTCCGCCGAGCCGGCCAGCACGCTGGCGGAACTGCGCGGGCTGCGGCTCGGCGCGGTGAAGCTCGGTGACATCGCGAAGGTGGAGGTCGTCGACGGGCCGGTCTCTATGACCCGGATCGACGGCCAGCGGGCCGCCACGATCACGGCCAAGCCGACCGGTGACAACACCGGCGCGGTCAGCGCGGACCTCACGGCGAAGCTGAAGAAGCTGAAGCTGCCGGCCGGCGCCACGGCATCGATCGGTGGTGTCTCGCAGGACCAGGACGACGCGTTCGCGTCGCTCGGCCTCGCGATGCTGGCGGCGATCGCGATCGTCTTCATGCTGCTGGTGGCGACCTTCCGCTCGCTGGTCCAGCCGCTGATCCTGCTCGTGTCGATCCCGTTCGCGGCGACCGGCGCGATCGGTCTGCTCATCGTGACGGGCACCCCGATGGGTGTCCCCGCGATGATCGGCATGCTGATGCTCATCGGCATCGTGGTGACGAACGCGATCGTGCTGATCGACCTCATCAACCAGTACCGCGCGCAGGGTCACGGCGTGGTCGAGGCCGTGATCGAGGGCGGCCGTCACCGGCTCCGCCCGATCCTGATGACGGCACTGGCGACGATCTTCGCCCTGCTGCCGATGGCGCTGGGCGTGACCGGCGAGGGCGGCTTCATCGCGCAGCCGCTCGCGGTGGTCGTGATCGGTGGCCTCATCACGTCGACACTGCTGACGCTGCTGCTCGTTCCGACGCTCTACGCGATGATCGAGCTCCGCAAGGAGCGCCGGGCGAAGAAGAGGGCGGCGAAGCGGGAGGCGAAGGTCGGCGGGAGCGCCGTCGGCCAGGAGGACAAGTCCCCGGAGCCGGCCGGAGTCTGACCCGGTTCCAGGAAGGGG
>NZ_JBHWVI010000145.1:0-22489 GCF_042737005.1 Streptomyces sp. NPDC060027 | reverse complement strand
GCTCGGGGGAGAGCCCGGCGCCGGGGCCGGGGGGCACGGGGGCCGGAGCCACGGGCTCGGGGCACGCAGGGGCCGGAGCCACGGGGGCCGGGGCGTCGCAGGTCGCGGCGGTCGAAGCGCCTGAGCCGGAAGCGGCCGGGCCTCGGGCGGAGCCCGCCCAGGCCGCCGCGCCCCCCGGGAGCGTCGTCTTCAACTTCAACGGCGGCTCCCCCAGCTTCGGCGGCAGCCTCGTCGGAGGTGACCAGCACGGCGTGTCCGGCGGCCAGGTCACCGGCGACGTCCACCTGGGCGGCGGCGGAAGCGGCGGCGGGGGTGAGTCCGCGTGACGGCGGCCCCGCCCATGACGCCGGACGCCTCCGACGACGTACCGCCGCCGGAGCCGAAGGCGCCCGGAGGACCGAGAGACCCGCGCCCGGCACCCGAGGCGCGCTTCGAGTCCGGCGAGCCCGAGGAGCGGACCCAGGAGGCCAGGGCCGCACAGCGCGAGCTGGTCGCGCACACCCCGGGGTTCATCTTCAGCGAGGCCGCGGCCTTCGGCGGCAGCCTGGTCGGCGGGGCCCAGCACGGGGTCTCGGCGGGCGGCTCGGCCCGTGACGTGTTCATGGGCGGCAAGACGGAGATCCACCACCACGGGACGGCGTCCGCACCGGAGGCGTACGCCTCGGGAGAGATCCCCCGGCAGCGGCTCGACGCGCTCGCCGGAGTGTTCGTCGAGGGCCCCTCCTTCGCCGCCGCCCTGGCCCGGCTGCGCGACGAGCGCGTCCTCGTCCTCGCCGGCGCCCACTCCACCGGCCGCTACGCCGCCGCGCTGATGCTCCTGCACCACCTGGGCGTTCCCGCCGTACACGCCCTGTCGGCCGAGACCGGTCCGGCGAACCTGGGCGCCCAGGTCTCCGCTCCCGGCGGACACGTCCTGCGCGATCTGCCACTGAGCCGCAACCGCCCGCTGCGGGACACCCACCTGTACGCGGCCCGCGACCGGCTCGCGAGGACCGACGGCCATCTGGTGGTGACCGTCGAGAACTCCCCGTTCCTGCTGGGGGTGGTCCCGTCCGTCTGGGAACCGCCGGAGGCGGCCGAGGTGCTGCGCGCCCACCTGGCCGACCTGCGGAAAGAGCCCGGAGACAGCGCCGGCCTGCTCGCCCTCGGCCCCGTGCGCGACTTCCTCTCCCGGGACGCCCACCGCCCCGCCGAGGTCGCCCGGTTCGCCGCGGAGGTCGCCCGTTACGACGGCGGCGAGGAAGCGGCGTCCCGCCTCGCCGACTTCGGGCACGCGGCGGTCGAGCAGCAGTGCCGGGAGTGGCTCAGCGACCCCGAGGCCACCCTGCGCGACAAGGCGTTCCTCATCTCGCTCGCCGTCTTCGACCAGGCGCCGTACGTGCTGGCCGCCGAACTCGCCGACAAGCTGTACGTGCACTTCCAGCGGCTCCAGCATCCCGAACAGCCACCGGAGATCCCGGTGTTCGGGCTCGCCGCCGGGACCCGGCTGGAGCGGGCGCGGGCCGAGGGCGAAGTGCGGGACGAGGCCACCGAGTGGGGCTCGGTGCCGCAGTTCACCGCGTACTTCAAGAAGGAGAACACGCCGGGTCTCCTGCTCGGCGAGGTCTGGACGGGCCATCCCTCGGCACGGCCCGCGCTGGTCTCCTGGCTGAAGGAGCTGGCCCGCGACAGCCGTCCGGTCGTCCGGACCCGGGCCGCCGCGGCCACCGCGCTGCTCGCCCGCGCCGACCTGCCCTCGGCGGTGGCACTGCTGATCGACGGCTGGGCGGTGTCGAAGGCCTTCGGCCCCCGCGTCACCGCCGCGAACACGCTCACGCTCGCCCAGCTCCTCGACGCACCCGTCGTGCTGCGCCTGCTCACCCAGTGGTGCACGGACACCCACTGGGCCCGCCGCTGGACCGCGATCCGCGCCTTCGGCCTGCTCACCCCGCTGCGCCCCGACCTCGCGGGCCCGGCGCTGAGCGCGCTCGCCACCCGCGCCCGTGCCGGGGACAGCGGCGAGACCGAGGCGAACAACCTGATCGACTCGACGGCCCTGCTGCTCTCCGTGGGCGCCCGGCGCGGCGAGATGCTCTCCGAGCTGGTGCGCCTGCTCCACCACGACACGGCCTCCGTCCGCGCGCTCGCGCTGGGAGCGTTCGTGCGCGCCTGCGACAACGCCGAGGAGGGCGCGCTCGTCGAGTGGTACGCCGACACCGGCATGTACGAGGAGGACTCGGCCCGTGACCTGGCCACCCTCTGGCGGACCGCGCTCGGCGACCGCGGGCACACCCGTGGCGCCCTGTACGCCCTGCACACCTGGGTGCACCTGGCCGAGCGCCGGGCGGACGTCGCCCAGGCCCTGGAGCTGCTGCTGCCCGCGCTGGTCGTCACGGCGGACGACCGCAAACGCCTGAGCCACGAACTGCTCAACCTGCGCGCCCCGGACGGCGGCCCGCGCCCACCGGCGGCCGACCGCCTGCTCGGCCTCCTGATCCCCTCCACCCCAGATCCATCGAGGAGTTGAACCATGGCGGAGTTCCGCCGTCAGCCGGAGTGGCAGCAGGACGCCAACCGGCACACCACGCTCATCGACCCGGTGCTCACCGTGCGGCCGATCGCGCGCTTCGACTACACCGTCCGCCGCTCGGTCACCGCGATCGACCACGCGCTGGTCTTCGTCACCGCGAAGGGCTCGTACGACGTCTACATGCCGCCGCACCGGCCGAGCCGCGCGGACGCGGCCACCCGCCGCTACACCTCCGTCTACGAGGTGGACATGGGCAGCCACCCCGTGCAGCTCGCCCTGGAGGTGCCGAGCGACGACGACGCGTTCTCCTTCGGCGCCACCGCCGATCTGACCTGGCGGGTCGCGGACCCGATCGCGTACGTGGCGAGCGGCGAGCGCGATGTGCCGACGCGGCTCACCCGTGAACTGCACCAGCTCGCGCGGCCGGTGAGCCGGGCCTTCTCCATCGAGGACAGCCCGGCCGCCGAGCGCGCGGTCCAGCAGGCCGTGGAGACGGGCGGTTTCGCCGCGGGCATCGGACTCGCCGTCACCTGTGTCGTACGCCTGCGGCTGGACGACGAGGCGATCGCGCACCGGCGACGGCAGCGGAGCCTGCGCTACGAGTCCGACATGCTCGACCCCGAGCACGAGTTCCGGCTCCGGCTGGCCCGGCAGCAGCACGAGCTGGAGGTGCTGCGCCAGCAGCAGGACCACCACCTGATCACCGAGAAGATCAACTTCTACCAGTACCACCTCCAGCACGGGGGCGTCGCCGCCTGGGCCCTGCATCTCGCCCAGCACCCCGAGGACACGAAGATGGTCGTCGGCTCCATCCAGAAGGATCAGCTCTCGATCATCCGAGGCCAGTTGGAGGTCATCGCCGGGGACACCCTGGAGGACTTCCAGAAGGCGGAGTCGGCGCGCTCGACCCTGCGGGCCGTCGACGAGCTGATCCAGCAGCAGACGCCTCCGGCGCCGCGGGACGGGCAGGGGGCACTCCCGGCCGGGGCGACGCCCGGACAGCCGCAGACGCCGCCCCAGCCGCCGTATCCGGGCCAGTCGCCCTACCCCGGCCAGTCCCCGCAGCCGCCGTACGCCGGACAGCCCCCGTACGCGGGAGGGCAGCCTCCGTACGTGGGTGGCCAGCCTCCGTACGCGGGCCAGCCTCCGTACGCAGGAGGGCAGCCCCCGTCCACCGGGCAGCCGCCCTACGCGGGCGCCCAGCCGCCGTACGCCGGCGGTCACGCGCCGTACGCCGACGACCGGACCCTGTACGGGGGACAGCCGCCCTACGCGGGCGCCCCGCCGCCGTACGCCGGCGGTCCGGACACCGCGGCCCCCGGGGTGCCGGGGCAGGCCGGGGTGCCGGGGCAGGCCGGGGTGCCGGGGCAGGCCGGCGGCCCCGCCCCGTACGGACAGCCCTCCACGACGCCCTACGCCGCCGCTGGACCGGCTCCCGCCGTGCCCCCGGTGCCCGGGGGCCCCGAGAGCGCCAGGACCGCCGTGCCGCCCGCCACGCCGTTCACGGCGCCCGCCTCGGCGCAGCAGGACGCTCCGGGGGACGAGCCCGCGTGACCACACCCGACACGGCGCGGCCACCCGCGCCCACGGCCCCGCCGACACCCACCGGCCCCGCCGCCCCGCCAGCTCCCCCCGGCCCGCCGACACCCGCCAGCCCAGCCGACCCGCCGACACTCGTCGCCCCGCCGACACCCACCGACCCCGCCGGCCCGACGCCGGCCCCGCTGCTGCCGCTGCCGGACCCGTCCTCGTCCCCTTCCGGGGCCGGTGGACGCACCGCGGAGCGGCTCCTGACCGAGCTGCGCGGCGAGATAGCCCGGGCCGACAGCAAGGCCTCCGTCCTCGTGGCCGCGCTCGGCATGACGGCGGGGGTGTTCAGCGCACTGCTCGCCGGACGCGGCTGGACACCGACCGAGCTGTCCCGGGCCGGGACGGGCCTGTGGTGGACCGGGGCGGCGGCGCTGGGACTGTCCCTGTTCGCGCTGCTGCTCGCCGTGCTCCCCCGCTACCGCCGCGGCACCTGGGCCCCGGGCCGGCCTCTCTGCTACTTCGGCGACATCCAGCAGGCCGTACGCGAGGGCCGGCTGGCCACCGCGCTGGCCGACACCGACCGCGACCCCGCCGCCGGACTCACGGCGGCGCTCGTCGAGACCAGCCGCATCGCCGCCCGCAAGCACCAGTGGATCCGCACCGGCCTGATCGCCTTCTGCGCCGGCACCGCCCTGCTGCCGACCGCGCTGCTCATCGGCTGACGTCCCTCATCGGCCGACGTCCCGCATCGGCTGACGTCCCTCATCGAAGGAGTCCTCATGTCCCAGCCCCCTGGCCCGGCCCCCGCCTCCCCCGAGCCCCCGTACCCGGGAGCCGCCTCCCCGCCACCCCAGTACCCCGCGGCCTCCGCTCCCCCACCGCAGTACCCCGGGAGCCCGGGAAGCCCCGGGACGGGCGGAGCGGGGCCCCAGTACCCCGGTACGGGAAGCCATCCGCCCCAGTACCCGGGAGCCGGTGGCCCCGCACCCCAGTACCCCGGAGCCGGAGGCCATCCGCCCCGATACCCCGGAGCCGCCGACCCCGCGCCCCAGTACCCGGGCGCGGGAGGCCACCCCCCGCAGTACCCGGGAGCCGGAGGCCCCGCGCCCCAGTACCCCGGAGCCGGAGGAGGCTCGGCCTCCCCGTACCCCGGGGCCGGAGGGGGCCCCGCGCCCCAGTACCCGACCGCCCACCAGCAGACGGCCACCCCAACGCAGTACCCGGGGCCCGACCCGCGGTACCCGGGACAGCAGCCGCAACCGGCGCCCTTCGTCCCGCGGCCCGCCACCGCGCCCGACGACCTCGACTACCGCCACCAGGGCTCACGCGTTCACCTGGCGAGCCATCAGCGGGGTGCCGACGCCACCGCCATCGGACAGCTGGCGACGCAGATCCCGGGGTTCCTGGTCAGCCTCGCCGTGGTCTCGTCGCTCGCGCTGGGCATGTTCGGCACGGCCGTGGGCTGGCTGGTCGTGGTGGCCTGGCTGGCCTCGGGCGCGCTCGTCTTCCACCGGCCCACCGAGCTGCGCTTCGCCCGGCACGTGCTCAAGCTGCGGGCGCCGCTGGCCGAGGAGCGGGCCCGGCTGGAGCCGATCTGGCGGGAGGTCACCGCCCGGGCGGGCGTCGAGGCGAACACCTACGAGCTCATGGTGGAGAACAGCGACGATCTGAACGCGGTAGCGGCCGCCGGCCATGTCGTCGGCGTCACCACGTATTCCCTCAACCGGATTCCCAGCAGCAACCTCGCGGCCGTACTCGCCCATGAGCTCGGCCACCACACCGGCGGTCACGCCTGGGCCGGTCTCCTCGGCTACTGGTACTCGCTGCCCGGACGGCTCGCGTGGGCGTTCACCCGCGTGCTGGCCAGAATCGCCCTCGCCGTCGCCGGAGTCTTCTCGGCGGCCGCGACCGGACTCCTGATCCTCTTCATGGGGATGTTCGTGCTCGCCGGGTTCCTCGTCGCCTGGTACATCACCGTCCCCCTCGTCGTCGCGCCCTACCTCCTCGCCTACGCGGGACGCCTCGGCGAACTGCGCGCCGACCAGCAGGCCGCGGCCCTCGGCTTCGCGCCCGAGATGGCCCAGGTCCTGCACCACTTCCAGGCCGAGGAGGACGCCGCGAAGGCGTACGCCGTCACCCAGGGCAAGAAGCTCAAGGAGCCCGGCGGCCTCGCCAAGCTGCTGTCCACCCACCCCGACAACTACACCCGGCTGCGCGCCCTGGAGCCGTACCTCCAGCTCCCGCGCTAGGACAGGCCGGAACAGGTCCGCCAGGACAGGTCCTCGGGCGGGCCGAGGAACGCCGAAGGGCGGTCACCCCCATCGGGGATGACCGCCCTTCGTACTACCTACTGCCTACCGCTCACTGGTTGTACGGACCGTAGTCGTAGTCCTCCAGCGGGACGGCCTGGCCGGAGCCCGTGCCGAACGGCGAGTAGTCGATGTCGTCGTAGCCGACGGCCGAGTACATCGCGGCCTTGGCTTCCTCGGTCGGCTCGACCCGGATGTTGCGGTAGCGGGACAGACCCGTACCGGCCGGGATGAGCTTACCGATGATGACGTTCTCCTTGAGGCCGATCAGGGAGTCGGACTTGGCGTTGATCGCCGCGTCCGTCAGAACCCTGGTCGTCTCCTGGAAGGACGCCGCCGACAGCCACGACTCGGTCGCCAGCGACGCCTTGGTGATACCCATCAGCTGCGGACGGCCGGAGGCCGGGTGGCCGCCTTCCTGGACCACACGACGGTTCTCGGTCTCGAACTTCGACCGCTCGACCAGCTCGCCGGGCAGCAGCTCCGCGTCGCCCGACTCGATGATCGTCACACGGCGCAGCATCTGCCGGATGATGATCTCGATGTGCTTGTCGTGGATCGACACACCCTGCGAGTTGTAGACCTTCTGGACCTCGCCGACCAGGTGGACCTGGACGGCACGCTGACCCAGGATGCGCAGCACGTCGTGCGGGTTGGTGGCACCCACGGTGAGCTTCTGGCCCACCTCGACGTGCTCGCCCTCGGACACCAGGAGACGGGCGCGCTTCGAGATCGGGAACGCCGTCTCGTCGCTGCCGTCGTCCGGGGTGACGACGAGCTTCTTGGTCTTCTCGGTCTCCTCGATCCGCACGCGGCCGGAGGCCTCGGAGATCGGGGCGACACCCTTCGGCGTACGAGCCTCGAAGAGCTCGACGACACGGGGCAGACCCTGGGTGATGTCGTCACCGGCCACACCACCGGTGTGGAAGGTACGCATCGTCAGCTGGGTACCGGGCTCACCGATGGACTGGGCGGCGATGATGCCGACCGCCTCACCGATGTCGACCAGCTTGCCGGTGGCCAGCGAGCGGCCGTAGCACATGGCGCAGGTGCCGACGGCGGACTCACAGGTCAGGACCGAGCGGGTCTTGACCTCCTCGATGCCGTGCTTGACGAGCTCGTCGATGAGGACGTCGCCGAGGTCGGTGTTGGCCGGGGCCAGCACCTTGCCGTCGACGGTGATGTCCTCGGCCAGCGCACGTGCGTACACGCTGGTCTCGACGTTCTCCGCCTTGCGCAGGATGCCGTCCGCGCCGCGCTCCGCGATGTGCAGCTTGAGGCCGCGGTCGGTGCCGCAGTCCTCCTCGCGGATGATGACGTCCTGGGAGACGTCGACCAGACGACGGGTGAGGTAACCCGAGTCGGCGGTACGCAGAGCGGTGTCCGCCAGACCCTTACGGGCACCGTGGGTCGAGATGAAGTACTCGAGCACCGACAGGCCTTCACGGAAGGAGGCCTTGATGGGGCGCGGGATCGTCTCGTTCTTGGCGTTCGACACCAGACCACGCATACCGGCGATCTGACGCATCTGCATCATGTTGCCTCGTGCGCCCGAGTTCACCATCATCGAAACCGGGTTGGTCTTCGGGAAGTTCGCGTTCATCGCCTCGGCGACCTCGTTGGTCGCCTTGGTCCAGATCGCGATGAGCTCCTGCGTGCGCTCTTCCTTGGTGATCAGACCGCGCTCGTACTGCTTCTGGACCTTCTCGTCCAGGTCCTCGTAGCCCTTGACGATCGCGCGCTTCGCATCCGGAACGACGATGTCGGAGATGGCCACGGTGACGCCGGAACGGGTCGCCCAGAAGAAGCCCGCCGCCTTCAGGTTGTCGAGCGTCGCCGCCACGATGACCTTGGGGTAGCGCTCGGCGAGGTCGTTGACGATCTCGGAGAGCTGCTTCTTGCCGACCTCGTAGTCGACGAACGGGTAGTCCTCGGGCAGCAGCTCGTTGAAGAGCGCGCGGCCCAGGGTCGTCCGCAGGCGGAAGGTGTCACCCTGCTGCCACTCCGGGTCGCCCTCCTCCTGCGCCGGCGGGGTCCAGCCGCGCGGCGGGATGGTGCCCACCGGGAAGCGGATGTCCACGCGCGACTGCAGCGAGAGCTCGCCGGCGTCGAACGCCATGATCGCCTCGGCCACGGAAGCGAAGGAGCGGTCCTCGCCCTTCACGTTCCGCAGGTCGCCGTCGGTGGTCAGGAAGAACAGACCGAGGACCATGTCCTGGGTCGGCATCGTGACCGGGCGGCCGTCGGCCGGCTTGAGGATGTTGTTCGAGGACAGCATCAGGATGCGGGCCTCGGCCTGCGCCTCCGCGGAGAGCGGCAGGTGGACGGCCATCTGGTCACCGTCGAAGTCCGCGTTGAACGCGGTGCAGACGAGCGGGTGGATCTGGATGGCCTTGCCCTCGACCAGCTGCGGCTCGAAGGCCTGGATGCCGAGGCGGTGCAGCGTGGGCGCACGGTTCAGGAGAACCGGGTGCTCCGCGATGACCTCTTCCAGGACGTCGTACACGACCGTGCGGCCGCGCTCGACCATCCGCTTGGCGCTCTTGATGTTCTGCGCGTGGTTCAGGTCGACCAGGCGCTTCATCACGAACGGCTTGAAGAGCTCCAGCGCCATGGCCTTGGGCAGACCACACTGGTGCAGCTTCAGCTGCGGACCGACGACGATCACGGAACGCGCGGAGTAGTCCACACGCTTGCCGAGCAGGTTCTGACGGAATCGACCCTGCTTGCCCTTGAGCATGTCGGACAGCGACTTCAGCGGACGGTTGCCGGGGCCCGTCACCGGGCGGCCACGACGGCCGTTGTCGAAGAGCGCGTCGACGGCCTCCTGAAGCATGCGCTTCTCGTTGTTCACGATGATCTCGGGGGCACCGAGGTCGAGAAGGCGCTTCAGACGGTTGTTGCGGTTGATCACACGGCGGTACAGGTCGTTCAGGTCGGAGGTCGCGAAGCGGCCACCGTCCAGCTGCACCATCGGGCGAAGGTCCGGCGGGATGACCGGCACGCAGTCGAGCACCATGCCCTTGGGGCTGTTGCTGGTCTGCAGGAACGCGGAGACGACCTTGAGGCGCTTGAGCGCACGGGTCTTCTTCTGGCCCTTGCCGGTGCGGATGATCTCGCGGAGGCGCTCGGCCTCCTCGTCCAGGTCGAAGGACTCCAGGCGCTTCTGCAGCGCCGCGGCACCCATCGATCCGTCGAAGTACGTGCCGAAGCGGTCACGCAGCTCGCGGTAGAGGAGCTCGTCGCCCTCCAGGTCCTGGACCTTGAGGTTCTTGAAGCGGGTCCACACCTCGTCGAGACGGTCGATCTCGCGCTGCGCGCGGTCGCGCAGCTGCTTCATCTCACGCTCGGCGCCCTCGCGCACCTTGCGGCGCACGTCGGCCTTGGCACCCTCGGCCTCGAGCTCGGCCAGGTCGGTCTCGAGCTTCTTGGCGCGGGCTTCCAGGTCGGCGTCGCGACGGTTCTCGACCTGCTGGCGCTCGACGGAGACGTGGGCCTCCAGCGAGGGCAGGTCGCGGGTGCGGCGCTCCTCGTCGACGTACGTGATCATGTACGCGGCGAAGTAGATGACCTTCTCGAGGTCCTTCGGGGCGAGGTCGAGCAGGTAGCCCAGCCGCGACGGAACGCCCTTGAAGTACCAGATGTGGGTGACGGGAGCGGCCAGCTCGATGTGGCCCATCCGCTCACGACGCACCTTGGCGCGAGTGACCTCGACGCCGCAGCGCTCGCAGATGATGCCCTTGAAGCGGACACGCTTGTACTTACCGCAGTAGCACTCCCAGTCCCGGGTCGGACCGAAGATCTTCTCGCAGAAGAGTCCGTCCTTCTCGGGCTTGAGGGTGCGGTAGTTGATGGTCTCGGGCTTCTTGACCTCGCCGTGGCTCCACTGACGGATGTCGTCAGCGGTGGCCAGACCGATCCGGAGCTCATCGAAGAAGTTGACGTCGAGCACTATGCGTCAATCCCTCTCAGGGTTGTAAGTCTTAGGGGTCTGATACGGGGGTCCTGGGGCCGGCGGGCCTTGATCACCCTTTCCACAGGTGGCCAAGGCCCGGCCGGACTCCCGTCAGACCTCTTCGACGCTGCTCGGCTCGCGCCGCGACAGGTCGATGCCGAGCTCCTCCGCCGCGCGGAAGACGTCCTCGTCGGTGTCACGCATTTCGATGGACATACCGTCGCTGGACAGCACCTCCACGTTGAGGCAGAGAGACTGCATCTCCTTGATGAGCACCTTGAAGGACTCGGGGATGCCGGGCTCGGGGATGTTCTCGCCCTTGACGATGGCCTCGTAGACCTTCACGCGGCCGGTGACGTCGTCGGACTTGATGGTCAGCAGCTCCTGGAGGGCGTAAGCGGCGCCGTACGCCTCCAGCGCCCACACCTCCATCTCACCGAAGCGCTGGCCGCCGAACTGAGCCTTACCACCCAGCGGCTGCTGGGTGATCATCGAGTACGGACCGGTCGAGCGGGCGTGGAGCTTGTCGTCGACCAGGTGGTGCAGCTTGAGGATGTACATGTACCCGATCGAGATCGGGTCCGGGAACGGCTCACCGGAGCGGCCGTCGAACAGCCTCGCCTTGCCGGACGGGAGGACCAGACGGTCACCGTCGCGGTTGGGCAGGGTGTGCTCGAAGAGACCCGCGAGCTCGTCCTCACGCGCACCGTCGAAGACGGGGGTGGCGACGTTGGTGCCCGGGGCGACCTGGTCGGCACCGATGGCCTGCAGGCGCTGGGCCCAGTCGTCCGCGAGACCGGAGACGTCCCAGCCGCGGCTGGCGAGCCAGCCGAGGTGGATCTCCAGTACCTGTCCCGGGTTCATTCGGGACGGCACACCCAGCGGGTTGAGGATGATGTCGACCGGGGTGCCGTCCTCCAGGAACGGCATGTCCTCGATCGGCAGGATCTTCGAGATGACGCCCTTGTTGCCGTGACGGCCGGCGAGCTTGTCACCGTCCGTGATCTTGCGCTTCTGCGCCACGTAGACACGAACCAGCTGGTTCACGCCCGGCGGCAGCTCGTCGCCCTCTTCACGGTCGAAGACGCGGACGCCGATGACCTTGCCGATCTCGCCGTGCGGGACCTTCAGCGAGGTGTCACGGACCTCACGGGCCTTCTCACCGAAGATCGCGCGCAGCAGGCGCTCCTCCGGCGTCAGCTCGGTCTCACCCTTGGGCGTGACCTTGCCGACGAGGATGTCGCCGGCGACGACCTCGGCACCGATACGGATGATGCCGCGCTCGTCGAGGTCGGCGAGGACCTCCTCGGAGACGTTCGGGATGTCCCGGGTGATCTCCTCCGGGCCGAGCTTGGTGTCACGGGCGTCGACCTCGTGCTCCTCGATGTGGATCGAGGAGAGGACGTCGTCCTGCACGAGGCGCTGCGACAGGATGATCGCGTCCTCGTAGTTGTGACCCTCCCACGGCATGAACGCCACGAGCAGGTTCTTGCCGAGCGCCATCTCGCCGTCCTCGGTCGCGGGACCGTCGGCCAGGACCTGGCCTTCGATCACGCGGGCGCCCTCGTCCACGACAACCTTCTGGTTGACGGAGGTGCCCTGGTTCGACCGGGAGAACTTGTGCAGGCGGTACGTGGTGTACGTGCCGTCGTCGTTGGCGGTGGTGATGTAGTCCGCGGAGACCTCCTGGACCACACCGTCCTTCTCCGACTTCAGGACGTCACCGGCGTCGACCGCGCAGCGGTACTCCATGCCGGTGCCGACCAGCGGCGCCTCGGACTTGATGAGCGGAACGGCCTGACGCATCATGTTCGCGCCCATGAGGGCACGGTTGGCGTCGTCGTGCTCCAGGAACGGGATCATCGCGGTCGCGACCGACACCATCTGGCGCGGGGAGACGTCCATGTAGTCGACGTCGTCACCGGGGACGTAGTCGACCTCTCCGCCACGACGGCGGACCAGGACGCGGGTCTCCTCGAACCGGAAGTCGTCGCCGAGCGGCGCGTTGGCCTGGGCGATGACGAATCGGTCCTCTTCGTCGGCCGTCAGGTAGTCGACCTCGTCGGTGACGACACCGTCGGTGACCCGGCGGTACGGCGTCTCGACGAAACCGAACGCGTTGACGCGGCCGTAGGAGGCGAGCGAGCCGATCAGACCGATGTTCGGGCCTTCAGGCGTCTCGATCGGGCACATGCGGCCGTAGTGCGACGGGTGCACGTCACGGACCTCGAAGCCGGCCCGCTCACGGGAGAGACCACCGGGACCAAGAGCCGACAGACGGCGCTTGTGGGTGAGACCCGACAGCGGGTTGTTCTGGTCCATGAACTGCGACAGCTGGCTGGTGCCGAAGAACTCCTTGATGGAGGCGACGACCGGCCGGATGTTGATCAGGGTCTGCGGCGTGATCGCCTCGACGTCCTGAGTCGTCATGCGCTCGCGGACGACGCGCTCCATACGAGCCAGACCCGTGCGGACCTGGTTCTGGATGAGCTCGCCGACGTTGCGCAGACGACGGTTGCCGAAGTGGTCGATGTCGTCGGTCTCGACGACGATCGAGGTACCGCTGTTGCCAACGGTCTCGGTCTCACCGGCGTGCAGCTTCACCAGGTACTTGATCGACGAGAGGATGTCCTCGACGGTCAGGACCCCGGCGTCCAGCGGCGCTTCGCCGCCCAGCTTCTTGTTCACCTTGTAGCGGCCGACCTTCGCGAGGTCGTACCGCTTCGAGTTGAAGTAGAGGTTCTCAAGAAGCGTCTGCGCGGCCTCACGGGTCGGCGGTTCGCCCGGACGCAGCTTGCGGTAGATGTCCAGCAGCGCGTCGTCCTGGCCCTGGGTGTGGTCCTTCTCCAGGGTGGCGCGCATGGACTCGTACTCGCCGAACTCCTCGAGGATCTGCTCGGTGGTCCAGCCGAGAGCCTTCAGGAGAACGGTGACGGACTGCTTGCGCTTGCGGTCGATGCGGACACCGACCATGTCGCGCTTGTCGATCTCCATCTCCAGCCAGGCACCCCGGGACGGGATGACCTTGGCCGAGAAGATGTCCTTGTCGGACGTCTTGTCGATGGAGGAGTCGAAGTAGACACCCGGCGAGCGGACCAGCTGCGACACGACGACACGCTCGGTGCCGTTGATGACGAAGGTGCCCTTGTTGGTCATGAGCGGGAAGTCGCCCATGAAGACCGTCTGGGACTTGATCTCGCCGGTCTCGTTGTTGGTGAACTCGGCGGTGACGAAGAGCGGGGCCGCGTACGTGAAGTCGCGGTCCTTGCACTCGTCGATGGAGTTCTTCGGGGGCTCGAAGCGGTGGTCGCGGAACGTCAGGGACATCGACCCGCTGAAGTCCTCGATCGGAGAGATCTCCTCGAAGATCTCTTCAAGACCGGACTTGGTGGGGACGTCCTGTCCGCTGTCCAGAGCCGCCTCGACACGAGCCTTCCACGCGTCGTTGCCGAGCAGCCAGTCGAAGCTCTCGGTTTGCAGCGCAAGAAGGTTCGGAACCTCGAGGGGCTCCTTGATCTTTGCAAAGGAGATGCGCAGCGGGGCGGTGCTGGCGCCGTTGTTCGTATTCGCGGTCGAGGCAGTGCGCGAGGCGGCCAAGAGGGGGTCCTTCCGAGGGCTCGGACTCACTACGCGCGTACCGGTCCCATGTCGGACAAAGCGTCGGACCGTTCCCGATCCGGCCGGATAAGGGCCAGGTCAGGGATAGTCCAACCGTCGATGCTCACACACGGGTATGCCCCTGGTGACGGGCAGGAGGCAGCTAACAGGCAGCGCAAAGGGTCAGTGTAGCCAGTAGGCCCACTGATGTCCAGTCCCGGTTTTTTGAGACCCTCGTTGTTCTCAACACCTGCGGCAAGCCACGCCCTCAATGCACATCGATACTGCCCTCTTCGTCAGCGATCCATGCCTCGGATACGGATCGTTGTGACGACGCGTCCTGAGAATTGCGCGCTGCGTGCGGTTCGTCAAGGCCCCCCAAGCCCCAAGCAAGTGCCGCGATCGTCACGTGCGGCCCGTCTTGCAACCCGTCTCTCTGCCTGTCACAGGGTGGCCGGAGGCACTACGAAGATCACCATACTCGTCGCGACCTGCAGCGCAAGGCTGCCGCTTCGGGGACCCCCTGGAACGCCGAAGAGCGACCACCCAGTTGGGTGATCGCTCTTCGGTGCGTCAGCGTTACAGCGCTACTCGAGCGGCTGTGACAGCTTCACAGGAGTCCTCGGGGGGACTCGTCGAGTTACTTGACCTCGACGGAGGCGCCGGCGCCCTTGAGGGACTCGGCAGCCTTCTCGGCGGCCTCCTTGGCGACCTTCTCGAGGACGGGCTTCGGAGCGCCGTCGACGAGGTCCTTGGCCTCCTTCAGGCCCAGCGAGGTGAGCTCACGCACGACCTTGATGACCTGGATCTTCTTCTCGCCGGCACCCGTGAGGATGACGTCGAACTCGTCCTGCTCCTCAGCGGCCTCGGCGGCGGCGACGGGGCCGGCCGGGGCAGCGGCGACCGCGGCGGCGGCGGTGACGTCGAACTTCTCCTCGAACGCCTTCACGAACTCGGAGAGCTCGATGAGGGTCAGGTTCTCGAACTGCGCGAGCAGCTCTTCCTGGGACAGCTTCGCCATGATGGCGTCCTTCCACTAATTCGGCAGGTGCCGGGATGTACTGGTGAGGCGGGCGTACGTTCGGCCCGCTGCGACCGTCGCCTCAGGCGGCGGTCAATGCGCGAGCCGAGTTACTCGGCACCGCCCTGCTCGGCCTGCTTGGCACGAAGCGCCTCCGCGGTGCGGACGAACTTCGAGGGAAGCGCCTGGAAGAGCTGAGCAGTCTGCGTCTGCTTGCCCTTGAAGGCACCCGCCAGCTTGGCGAGCAGAACCTCGCGGGACTCGAGGTCCGCAAGCTTCTTGATCTCGTCGGCGGACAGCGCCTTGCCGTCAAGGACACCGCCCTTGATGACGAGGTTCGGGTTGTCCTTGGCGAAGTCACGAAGACCCTTCGCCGACGTCACCGGGTCACCGGTGATGAAGGCGACCGCCGTCGGACCGTTGAACAGGTCGTCGAGCGTAGAGATCCCGGCCTCGTTGGCCGCAATCTTGGTCAGCGTGTTCTTCACCACGGCGTACTGGGCGTCTTCACCGAGCGAACGACGCAGCGTCTTGAGCTGCGCCACGGTGAGACCCCGGTACTCGGTCAGCACAGCGGCGTTCGAGCTACGGAACTGGTCCGCGAGCTCGGCTACCGCGGCAGCCTTGTCGGGCCTTGCCATAAGCGTGGCCTCCTTCCGGGTGATGAGGACCGCTCAGAAGGGGCCGACAAAACAAAACGCCCCGGCGCAGGCGCGCGGGGCGTAGCTCGACCGGATTCTTCCGCTCGCTGGGCGAGCGAACTCCGGGAACACATCCACGAACACCTACGCGGGTCGTCCGCAGTTTCAGCGGATCCTTCGGTCACCACGCCCTCTTGCGAGCACGAGGCAACGACCAGCGGTCTTTGGCTTCTCGAGGAGAGTACGTGAATTCGACTCCGTCAGGCAAATCCGGCCGAACGGCCCACCTGCCGGGCCGTACTTCCGGGTCCGGCCGCGCGGATCAGCGCTGCTGGACGCCCTTCATCATCTCGGCGAGGTCGGCGGTGTCCTTTGCGGGCGGGGCCTTCACCGTCACCGGCTTGTTGTAGTCGAGGAAGGTGATGGTCATGTCGAGCGGCCCCTTGTCGGCGGTCCCCCGCATGCGGAACTGCTTGATGCGGTCGTCTCCGTCGACCCACATGTCCATCGCGAGCGTGTCGATGCCCATGTCCGTGTACTGCTCGAAGCTCTTCTCCCGCGTCGCGCGCGCGGCCCTGCCCTCGCCCTTGAGGGACGCGCGGAACTCGTCGAGGGTGACCGTCCCCTTGTAGTGCGTGGTCTTCACGCCGTCGACGGTCTCGGTCCCGACCTTCTTCACGTTCTTCGAGCCGGTGAGGAAGGTGGACTCGGTGGCCGGGTTCTTGTCGGCCCGGCCGCCGCCCGGCGGCTGGTTCGAGTTCAGCTCCCTGTCCACGCCCGGCGCGGGCATGTCGAACTTGATCCAGCTCTTGCCGTCCATGTCCTTGGCGGCCTGGGCGCCCGTGCCGATGTACATCGCGTTGCCCACGATCCGCGTCTCGACCGGACCGTCGGCGGCCTGGTCCTCGGAGGTCATCTTCATGCTCATGGCCAGGGGCTTCATGGTCATCACCGCCTCAGCGCCGACCCGTCCCTGCTCCGGGACCTTGCCGGCCATGCGGTAGCGGAGGGAGGTGATGGTCTCGGCCTTCTTCGCCGCCTTCGCCACGGCCGCGGCGGGTGTGAGCGCGGGCGACTCCGTGGCGGCGTCCTTCGTACAAGCCACCGCGCCCCCGCCGAGGACCAGCGCCGCGAGTGCCGCGCCGGTCGCCGGGTGCCGTACCGCGTTCCGTACAGAAAGTCCCATGATTCCCCCCGAGGAACAGATGAGCCTTACACAGATTCGGCGTGAGCGTATCCGAGGAGACTCAAGTGATCATCCGAGCATTCACGGAACCCGCTGCGGACGAACAGCAGGACTTGGGACGGGCCGACGGGTTCGGGAGGAGGCGGTGGGGACGCGGGAGCGCCTGCGGGGGTTCAGGACGTGGTGCCGCCCGTGGCGCCCTGTGCCTTCAGCAGATCCTTGAAGTCGGCCGTGTCGGCCGTCGGGGGCTCCTCGGCGGAGACCTTCGTCCCGTAGTCGCTGTAGTACGCCGTCGAGGTCATCGTGCCGCTCGTCAGCTCGCCCTTCTCGACCTTCTTGACCAGCAGGTCGTCGCCGTCGACCCAGATGTCGACCGTCTCGGTGGTGACGCCGGCCGCCGTGAGCTGCTTCTTGAGGTCGGCGAGCTGGCTCGCGCTGAGGTTGGAGGACCTGCTCGCGAGGTCCGCGACGTCCACCGTGCCGGAGTAGTGCGTGGCCGAGCGCCCGCGCACGGTCTCCGTGCCGACCTTCTCGACGTCACCGGAGGCCAGCAGGAGCTTCACGGACTGGTTCGGTGTGGTGTTCTGCATCTGGTCCTTGAGATACGCGCCCGAGCTGCCGCCGAACTTGGCGAGGTCGTCGTATCCGTACCGGATCCAGTGCTTGCCGCCGGACTGCGCGGCGAACTTGTCGCCCATCCGCGCGTAGTAGGCGTCGGGCAGATAGCGGGCCTGCATGGAGGTGCTGCCCGTCTGGCGCATCGTGTCGGCGAGCGTGCCGCCCGTGTACGTGATCGTCATGGTGCCGGTGAGACCGTCCGCCCAGCCCATGACGCCGTCGGCCCTCATGGACATCAGCGTGCCCATGGTGGTCGTGGACTCGACCTTGGCGGAATCCGCGCTGTCGGTGGACCTCTCCGCGGAGCGCAGGGCCGCTATCGGGCTGACGCGCGTGGTGCCCTTGTGCCCGGACTTGCCCGAACTCCCGGAGGAGTCCGAGGAGTTGCAAGCCGTCACCCCCGCCAGCACGGCCGTTAACGCTATGGAGAGAGTCACACGGCGCACCATGGTGCTCTTCATTCGTCCCACCCCTATGCGAATTATGTGAACTGCACGCTAGCGCAGGCCACTGACACACGTATCAGGATTCCGCCCCGGGGCACACGCCCCGGAAAGGCCTCCGGAGATGAGGACGGGCCCCGCACCTCGAAAGGTTGCGGGGCCCGTTCAAAAACGCGTGCGCGACGCGGTCACCGGGGTGAGCGGGAGGCTCAGACGGCGGCCGGGTCCTCCTCGACGAGGAGGTTGCGGGTGCGGTTGGGGTCGATCAGGATGCCGGGGCCGATCGTCGAGCTGATCGCGGCCTTCTTGATGTAGCGACCCTTGGCGGCCGACGGCTTCAGACGAAGGATCTCGTCGAGGGCCGCACCGTAGTTCTCCACCAGCTTGGTGTCGTCGAAGGACACCTTGCCGATGATGAAGTGCAGGTTCGAGTGCTTGTCGACGCGGAACTCGATCTTGCCACCCTTGATCTCGGTGACAGCCTTGGCGACGTCCGGGGTCACGGTGCCGGTCTTGGGGTTCGGCATGAGACCACGGGGACCGAGCACGCGGCCGAGGCGGCCGACCTTGCCCATGAGGTCCGGGGTGGCGACGACGGCGTCGAAGTCCAGACGGCCCTTCGCCACCTCGTCGATGAGCTCGTCGGAGCCGACGATGTCGGCGCCGGCGGCAGTCGCGGCCTCGGCACGGTCACCGGTCGCGAAGACCAGGACCCGGGCGGTCTTACCGGTGCCGTGCGGGAGGTTCACGGTGCCACGGACCATCTGGTCGGCCTTGCGCGGGTCAACACCCAGGCGGAAGGCGACCTCGACGGTGCCGTCGAACTTGCTCGTGGAGGTCTCCTTGGCGAGACGGACGGCCTCGAGCGGGGCGTAGAGCTTCTCCCGGTCGACCTTGGCGTCCGCAGCGCGGAGAGACTTGCTGCGCTTGCTCACTACTGCTCCTGATGTGTTCTGAGGAGTCGTGGTACGGACCGAGCAGGCCCTGCCACGTGCGGCCGAAGCCGCATGGTTCCTACGAAGGTGGGTGTCAGCCCTCGACCGTGATGCCCATGGAACGGGCGGTGCCGGCGATGATCTTCGACGCGGCGTCCAGGTCGTTGGCGTTGAGGTCGGGCAGCTTGGTCGTGGCGATCTCGCGGACCTGCGCCTGGGTGATCTTGGCGACCTTGGTCTTGTGCGGCTCGCCGGAGCCCTTCTCGACACCCGCGGCCTTGAGGATCATCTTGGCGGCCGGCGGAGTCTTGGTCACGAAGGTGAAGGAGCGGTCCTCGTAGACCGTGATCTCCACCGGGATGACCCAGCCACGCTGCGACTCGGTCGCGGCGTTGTAGGCCTTGCAGAACTCCATGATGTTGACGCCGTGCTGACCGAGCGCGGGGCCGACCGGCGGGGCCGGGTTCGCCGCACCGGCGTTGATCTGGAGCTTGATAAGCCCCGTGACCTTCTTCTTCTTGGGAGGCATTCCGGGTCCTCTTTCGTTTTCGCCTTCCTACGTCCGAGTCGCCCCGGACGGCTGCCCTCAACCGAGTGATGATCCGGATGCAGGCATACCGCACAACGATAACGGGTATCTGTGCGCGGCTAAAAACCGAGCAGGTCAGACGGGCTGCGAGAGCCTGTCTGACCTGTTCGGAAGACGTACGTCCAGAAGGTGCTAGTTCTTCTGGATCTGGTCGAAGGAAAGCTCGACCGGGGTCTCGCGGCCGAAGATCTCGACGAGGCCCTTGACCTTCTTCGAGTCGGCGTTGATCTCGTTGATCGTGGCCTGCAGCGTGGCGAACGGGCCGTCGGTGACAGTGACCGAGTCGCCGACCTCGAAGTCCAGCACCTGGACCTCGACCTTGCGCTGCGGGGCGGGCTTGCCCTCGGCCTCGGCGGCCTCGCGGGCGGCCTTCTCCTCGGCCTCCGGGGCGAGCATCTTGACGATCTCGTCCAGGGTCAGCGGGTACGGGTCGTAGGCGTTGCCCACGAAGCCGGTGACGCCGGGGGTGTTGCGGACGACGCCCCAGGACTCGTTCGTCAGGTCCATGCGGACCAGGACGTAGCCCGGGAGCTTGTTCTGCTTGATCGTCTTGCGCTCGCCGTTCTTGATCTGCGCGACCTCTTCCTGCGGCACCTCGGCCTGGAAGATGAAGTCCTCGACGTTCAGCGAGACGGCACGCTGCTCGAGGTTGGTCTTCACGCGGTTCTCGTAACCGGCGTACGTGTGGATGACGTACCACTCGCCGGGGAGCAGGCGGAGTTCCTCGCGCAGGGCGGTGACGGGGTCGACGGGCTCGGCCTCTACTTCGGCCTCTGCCTCGTCGGTGTCGGCAGCGAGCGCCTCGTCGGGCACGTCCTCGCCCTCGACGTCCTCACCGGACTCGTCCTCGACGTGGAGGGCCGCGTCCTCGGCGGGCTCGCCGGCGGCGGCATCTGCAGCCTCGAACTCGTCCACGACGTCCGCTCCCTCGACGATCTCGAGCTCGTCGTCAACGGACTCGACCGACTCGCTGGCGTCGTTCAGGTTCGGGTCAGACACGGTGGCTGCTTCTTCCTGGATACATGGGGGTGGAACACGCGAAAGGGGCGCCGGTGACGGCGCCCTTCGCTCTCGGCTCAGCCGAAGACGTACTTGGCGGCGTGGTTGAGCCCATAGTCAATCACGGTCACCAGGCCGATCATGATGACGACGAACACAATCACCACTGTGGTGTACGTCGTCAGCTGATTGCGAGTCGGCCAGACAACCTTGCGGAGTTCCGCAATGATCTGGCGGTAGAAGGTGGCAAGGCGCTTCAGCGGGCCCTTCTTGGCACGCTTACCGCCCTTGCGGGCCTTCTTTTTGGACTCCGGCGCCTCGGCATCAGGCATGTCGATGGAGCCCACGGCGTCCGTCACTCGTCCTCACCTGATTCCCGGGTCGTGACCGTGCCGCGCCCGGTTGAGCCGCACGGCGGTGCATTGCAGTACGTACATGCGCACACATCCGCGAAAGGTGTGTGTAGCAGGGCCGGAGGGACTTGAACCCCCAACCGCTGGTTTTGGAGACCAGTGCTCTACCAATTGAGCTACGACCCTTTGATTTCCCCCAACGTACCGCATCCGACCGGGTGCTCGGTGTGCACCGGTTGAGCGCGGCCGGTGAAGGCCAACGAGGTGAGAGTGTACGTGGTCCGGAGCCGGTCGTCGAACAGAAAGTGTCCGTCCGAGCCTCCTCCGCTGAAGATCCACTGGTGGGGCGCGCGGATCCGGACGGATGTTCTGTCGTGGTTCAGTCTGTGAAACCGGTGTGCCAGGGGCGTTTCCGGTCTGAAACGATGGGTGCCATGAGCCCTGCAACCCCTCCCACCGAGCGCCGGGTCTCCGCCCGAGTCGGCGCGATCTCCGAGTCCGCCACCCTCGCCGTGGACGCGAAGGCCAAGGCCCTCAAGGCCGCCGGACGTCCGGTGATCGGCTTCGGCGCCGGTGAACCCGACTTCCCCACCCCGGACTACATCGTCCAGGCCGCCATCGAGGCCTGCTCGAACCCCAAGTACCACCGCTACACGCCGGCCGGCGGGCTCCCCGAGCTGAAGGCCGCGATCGCCGCGAAGACGCTGCGCGACTCCGGCTACGAGGTGGAGGCCGCCCAGGTCCTCGTCACCAACGGCGGCAAGCAGGCCATCTACGAGGCCTTCGCCGCGATCCTCGACCCGGGCGACGAGGTCATCGTCCCGGCGCCGTACTGGACGACCTACCCGGAGTCCATCCGTCTGGCCGGCGGTGTCCCGGTGGACGTCGTCGCGGACGAGACCACCGGCTACCGCGTCGCGGTCGAGCAGCTGGAGGCCGCCCGCACCGAGAACACCAAGGTGCTGCTGTTCGTCTCCCCGTCCAACCCGACGGGCGCGGTCTACACCCGCGAGCAGATCGAGGAGATCGGCCGCTGGGCCGCCGAGAAGGGCCTGTGGGTCCTGACCGACGAGATCTACGAGCACCTGGTCTACGGCGACGCGGAGTTCCACTCGCTGCCCGTGGTGGTGCCCGAGCTGCGCGACAAGTGCATCGTCGTCAACGGCGTCGCCAAGACGTACGCGATGACCGGCTGGCGCGTGGGCTGGGTCATCGGCCCGAAGGACGTCATCAAGGCCGCGACCAACCTCCAGTCCCACGCCACGTCGAACGTCTCGAACGTGGCCCAGGTCGCCGCGCTCGCCGCCGTCTCCGGGGACCTCACGGCCGTCGCGAAGATGCGCGAGGCCTTCGACCGCCGCCGCAAGACCATCGTGCGCATGCTGAACGAGATCGACGGCGTGCTCTGCCCCGAGCCCGAGGGCGCGTTCTACGCGTACCCCTCGGTGAAGGGACTCCTCGGCAAGGAGATCCGCGGCAAGCGCCCCGCGGACACCGTCGAGCTGGCCGCGCTCATCCTGGAGGAGTCCGAGGTCGCGGTCGTCCCGGGCGAGGCCTTCGGCACGCCGGGCTACCTGCGTCTGTCGTACGCCCTCGGTGACGAGGACCTCGTCGAGGGCGTCAGCCGGATCCAGCAGCTGCTGTCCGAGGCGAAGGACTGACCTCCTTCGTCCTCTCGCGCCCTTCGGGGCGCCGGTGACGTCATCGCGCTCCACGCGCGCGTGCGGGGGGGGGGGGCCCAACACCAGGGCGGGGCCCCCCACCGGAGGTTGTGCCAAACACCCCCCAAACAAAAACACACAAC
>NZ_JBHWVI010000144.1:0-22923 GCF_042737005.1 Streptomyces sp. NPDC060027 | reverse complement strand
CCCCAGCGCAGCTGACGCTCCCCCTCGGATGTGGGCGGCCCTGGCCCTTGCGGGGGCTGCTTCGCTGTCTTCGCCATTGCGGGACCTCTCGTCCTTATACGGGTTGTGTGGTGGCTCTCCTTGTGTTGGGACGGATCACCGCCCGCACAGACACCACAAAGTGCCGAGTGTCCCGTCACCTGTGCGCAAAACATGGCATAGCGGTCTCGCTTGTCGCGCCCCGACTCTGGGCGCGCCGTTTGCCCGGCGACGGCATTTCTCCGTGGTAGTCAACATCCATGCCGATGAAGTCTCCCGATGCCGAGGGTCGCTCGTCCCTGTTCGGGCGGGTGCGCCGGATGGTCGGCCGTTCGTCGGTCGGGCGCGGATGGAGGCAGGGCAGCGCTCTTGAGCTGTGGCAGCGGTCGCTGAGCTTCGCGGCGCTCGGGTTCCTCACTCTCGTGCCGCTGCTGATCGTCATCTCAGCGGCCGATCCGGCGCACGGGCAGGGCTTCGCGCAATGGCTGGGCCAAGGGCTCGGCGTATCAGTGGCCTCCAGGAAGAAGGTCGAGCAGCTGATCGCCCTGCCCGGCCAGACACTGCGGACCACGACGGCGTTCAGCCTCGCTGCCCTCGCCGTCTTCGGCCTCTCCTTCGGAGCGGCCGTGCAGACCACCTATGAGAAGGTCTGGGGCCTGCAACCGGCCCGATGGTGGGCCAGGTGGCGGCACCTCGTGTGGCTCGCCGCCCTCATCGGGCTCCTCCTCCTGCTCGCCACCACCCTGTGGCAAGAGACCCTGGCCAACGGCGTCGCCACAGTGGTGAGCGCGACCCTGTTCCTCTGGTGGTCGCAGCACATGCTGCTCGGCGGACGGGTCCGCTGGAGCGCCCTGCTGCCCGGCGCCGTGGCCACGACGGCCGGGCTGCTCGGCCTGAGGGTCTTCTCCCGGCTCATCTTCTCGCCCTTGATCGCGACCAACACCCTCGCCTACGGACCGATCGGCACCGTCCTGGTCATCCAGTCCTGGCTCGTCGGCGTCGGAGCCGTCGTGTACGGCGGCGCCCTGACCGGCCGCCTGCTCCACGAAGAACTCCCGCGCGTGGCACGTGCGCTGAAACGACGAAGGTGAGATCCGAAGGTCCCGCCCGGATGTACGCCGGACTGCCGCCCGGATGTACGCCGGACTGCCGCCCGGCCCGATAGCGGCCTACTTCACGTACTGGGCGAACCTTTCATGGGGACGCCTGCTGCCGGCCGCGGCTCTGCAACGTCTGGTCCGCCCGCCGCCCGGCAGGCAACTCTGTGGCCAGTAGGCGGAGCGCGGCCGGCGGCGGTCAGTTGCGGGGCGGGCGGGTGGCGGTGTCGAGGTAGAAGGCGTCGATGCTCTGGACTGCCTGCTCGAACTCCTCCAGGTTGACCGGCTTCGTCACATACGCGTTCGCGTGGCTGCTGTACGCGTCGGCAACGTCGTCGGGAGCGGTGGACGTGGTGAGCACGACCACGGGGATGGTCTGGAGGCTTTCATCCGCCTTGAGGATGCGAAGGAGGTCGCGTCCGTTCATCCGGGGCATGTTCAGGTCCAGGACGATCAGGTCGGGGCGCGCAGTGTCCGGCGCGCGCAGGTGCTCGAGTGCGGCGACTCCGTCGGTGACCTGGACCAGGTTGCGGGCTCCGCGCTCGGAGAGGGCTTCCTCGATGAGCAGGGCGTCGGCCATGTCGTCCTCGACGAGAAGAACGTCGAAGGGCCGAGCGGGGGTGGTCATCATCGGATGCTCCATGGGTGCTTCGTGAGAGTGATGGAAGAGCCCCGGCCAGCGACGCCGGGCACCCTGACGGGTCATGCCGCAGGCAGCACCGATCTGCGGGTATCCGGCACCCGCGCGGGCGGCGGACACGGCCGCGCCCCGCTGGAGCCGCTCGGCCGCCTGCTGAAACTGGTCCAGCATGTAGAGCAGAGCCAGGGCTCGCGCCGAATCCCCCTCCGCCGTGGACGGGACTTCTTCCAGAAGTTGCAGAGCAAGGCGCCTCGCGAGCTGGCCGACCGCCGCATCCGCGACAGCTGCCGTCTCCTCGGGGCTGGTTCGCAAAACGAAGTTCTTGCCAGGCATGTGCAGCACCTTAGGTCTCGAGCCGACCCCGCGACAACCGTGGTTGTCGACCACCCTCTACAGTGGCCGCTGCCCCGTTGTTGCAGGCGGCCATCACAGTTGAGGGGTACACGGCATGAGCGGGACCATGGAAGCGCGTGCACGAGAGTCTTCCACCTGGACGACCCGGCGGTGGCTGCGCGTCGGGGCGACCGTCGCGCTGACGGTCCTCACCCTCCTCGCAGTGACGGGAGCGTGGGTGCTGGAGCAGACGGAATCGATCAGCAAGAACCTCGTGAACGTGAAGTCTCCCGCCCTGAGCACGTCGTTTCGTCTGGAGTCGGCGCTGCTGAACCAGGAGACCGGCATCCGCGGATACGGCGTCACCGGCACCCCCGACTTCCTCACCCCCTACCAGCAGGGGCTCACCGACCAGGCAACCTACACGGCACGCCTCACAGAACTGCTCCACGGTGACGCGGCCGCCCTGAAGGACCTGAAAGGCGTGCAGGACGCCGCGGATGCCTGGCAGAAGAGGATCGCCCGTCCTATCGCCGCCTCACCCGCAGGAGCACCCTCTCCACTGACTGCCGAACGGGCCGCGGCGGGCAAGAAGGCCTTCGATACCCTCCGCAGCGCCCTGAGCGGTCAGCAGCAGCGGCTGCGGACGGAGCGGGCGCAGGCGGTGGAAGACCTCAACACCACGATGGTGCTGCGGAACTGGCTGTTCACCGCGATCGCGGCCGTCATCGCCGCTCTCACCGTGCTGGTCTTCGAGGGACTGCGCCGCGGCATCACCGTGCCCCTGGACCGGCTCGGCGCGGACGCCCGCGCTGTCGCCGACGGCGAGTTCGACCACCCCATCACCCCCACCGGGCCCGCGGACCTGCGCCTGCTCGGCGGCGAGATCGACTTCATGCGCCGGCGCCTCGTACGCGAGCTGGCGTTCACCGAAGAGTCACGCCTGCGCCTCGACGCGCAGGCCGCCGACCTGCAACGCTCGAACGCCGAGCTGGAGCAGTTCGCGTACGTAGCCTCCCACGACCTCCAGGAGCCGCTGCGCAAAGTCTCCAGCTTCACCCAGCTCCTGCAGCGCCGTTACGGCGGTCAGCTCGACGCGCGGGCCGACCAGTACATCGACTACGCGGTCGACGGCGCGAACCGCATGCAGACCCTCATCAACGACCTCCTCGACTTCTCCCGCGTCGGCCGCGTCCACCACGAACTCCAGAGCGTCGACCTCGACTCGGTGCTGAAGCGAACCCTGTCCTCCCTCAGCGTGAGCATCGAGGAGACGGGAGCCTCGATCACGCACGACCCGCTGCCGCCCCTGGTCGCCGACCCCACCCAGATGGGCATGCTCTGGCAGAACCTGGTCGGCAACGCCATCAAATTCCACCGCCCCGACCACGCTCCCGAGATCCACATCTCTGCCGCACGGGAAGACGCGCTGTGGCGGTTCACGGTCACCGACAACGGCATCGGCATCGCCCCCGAATACGCCGAAAAAGTCTTCGTGATCTTCCAGCGACTCCACACCAAAGACGCCTACAAGGGCAGCGGCATCGGCCTGGCCATGTGCAAGAAGATCGTCGAATTCCACGGCGGCACCATCTCCATCGACCCCGACTACCGAGACGGCGCCCGCATCACCTTCACCCTCGCCAACGAACCCCCCAGAGCCATAGGCCCCTCCACCATGCCGGAAGCGACCCGCGCCGACACGGAACCAGCACTGTGACCGTGCCCGCCACAGACACCCCCGGCAGACCCTCACCAGAACCGGCGTACCGCATCCTCCTCATCGAGGACGACCAGGCGGACGCCCTGCTCGTCGAGGAACTGCTCCAGGACACGGGACTGCGCTTCGAGCTCACCACGAGGACCACCCTCGCCGAAGCCCGCACCGAACTCGCCGCCCGCGCGATCGACTGCATCCTCCTCGACCTGCACCTGCCCGACGGGTCCGGCACCGAGACCATCGCCGCCGTCCGGGAGCTCGCCCCCCACACCGCCGTGATCGTCTTCACCGGCCTCTCCGAGACGCAGGCCGGAGCCGAGGCGATGGCCGCCGGCGCCCAGGACTACCTCGTCAAAGGCAAGGTCGAGGCCGACCTGCTGCACCGAACCGTCCGCTACGCCGTCTACCGCAGCCAGACCGAACACGCAACCGCCGAGGCCCAGAAGGCCCGCCTGCACGCCGAGGAGAACGCCCGCCTGGAACGGGGCCTGCTGCCCCAGCCCATCCTCGACACCTCCACGGTCACGGTGACGACCCGCTACCTGCCCAGTGCCGAAAGAGCACTGCTCGGTGGGGACTTCCTCGACGTCGTCGAAAGCGACGACGGGCTCCTGCACGCCGTGGTCGGCGACGTCAGCGGACACGGCCCGGACGCCGCCGCGGTCGGTGTCTGCCTCCGCATCGCCTGGCGCTCCCTCGTCCTCGGCGGACATCGCGGCCCCGACCTCCTGCACCTCATGGAACGCATCCTGATCGCCGAATGCGGTCCTCAGCCCTTGTTCGCCACCTGCACCCTCCTCACCCTCGACCAGAACGCCGCCACCGCCACCCTCTACCTGGCCGGCCACCACGAGCCCCTCCTCACCACCACCGAAGGCACCCGGGAACTGGTCGCCGTCCATGGAATGGCCCTGGGGATCGCCCCGAAGCTCGGTACCTGGCCTGCCACGGTGATCCCGCTACCGGCCGCCGGCGCCCTGACCCTCTACACCGACGGCCTCACCGAGGGACACAACGGCTCGAACACCGAGCGGCTCGGCGTCGAAGGACTCCTCGCGCTGATCCGTGGCCTGCCGCCGACAGACCCGGCCGCCCACGTCGACCGCCTCATCAGCGACACCCAGGCATTGAACGCCGGCCGTCACACCGACGACCTCGCCGTACTGCGCATCGACTGGGACAACCGACTACTGATCCGCGCGCCTTCCGCGCAAGGAGGGCCGCGGCCGGCCTCATGACGACCGCCCGCCTGAGAGGGCGCGTGAAGTCGGACGGCGGCCCTGCTCCGCGACCAGGATGCGCGTCACCCGGCCCGCTCCCGGCCGGGTACCGCGGCCAGCATGCCGCGCGTGTAGGGGTGGGCGGGCGCGCGGAACAGGTCGTCGGCCGGGGCGCTCTCCACCACCCGTCCGGCCCGCATGACCACCACATGGTGCGCGATCGTTCACCGGTTCACTCGCCCTCGTCGACGCGGAGCCGGAACTCCCCTACGACCGCCCGCCGTTGTCCAAGCACGTCCTCGACGGCCGCTGGCCGGCCGAGCGCGCCCGGCTGCGCACCCCGGCCGAGCTCGACGCCCTGGACGTCGACGCGCGTCTGGGCACCGCCGCAGTCGCCCTCGACGTACCGGGACACCGCGTCACCCTGCGCGACGGCCCGGTGCTCGGCTACCGCACCCTCGTGCTGGCCACCGGCCGGCAGGCCCGGCGGCTGCCGGGCGGTTCGGACCTTGCCGGGGTGCACACCCTGCGGACCCTCGGTGACAGCGAACGGCTGCGCGCCGACCTGCTGACCGTCCGCCAGGTCGTGGTCGTCGGCGCGGGGGTGCTGGGCTGCGAGATCGCGGCCACCGCCCGTGGCCCGGGGCGTGAGGTGACCGTGGTGGAGCCGGCCGCCGGGCCCATGCTGCGCCTGCTCGGCCCGCAACTCGGCGCGGAAATAGCCCGGTTGCACGTCGAGCACGGCGTGCGTCTGCTCACCTCGACCGCGGTGACCGGCCTGGTCGGAGAGGCAGGCCGGGTCGTCGGCGTGCGCACAGGGCCCGGCGCGGTGCTGAGCGCCGACGTCGTCGTGGTCGCGGTCGGCCAACGGCCCGCCACGGACTGGCTGGCGGGCAGCGCGCTCTCCCTCGACGACGGCGTGGTCTGCGACGCCCGCTGCGGGGCGGCCACCGACGTGTACGCGGTCGGCGATGTCGCCCGCTTCGGCTCCGGCGGTGCGGGCGGCGCGCGCGGGGTGCGTCTGGAGAGCCGTACGAACGCCACCGAACAGGGTCTGTTCGTGGCAGCCCAGATCCTCGGTGCCGTCGGGGACGCCTACCGGCCCGTGCCGTACGTCTGGTCCGATCAGTTCGGGACGCGGATCCAGGTCCACGGGTCGGTGCCTGCCGGGGCTGTGGTGCGGGTCGTCGAGGGCTCCGTCGCGGACCGCGCGTTCGTCGCCCATGTCGAGGCCGAGGGCCGGCTCGTCGGCGTCGTGGGATGGAACAGCCCCGGTCGCATCCGCACCGCGCGAGCCCTGCTCACCGCTTCCGAAACCGTGCCTTCCACTCGTTGACAGGAGAGTCATGACCGCCGCCGCGCCCATGCCCCACAACCGGCGTCCCGACCGCTGCCCGTTCCGTCCCCAACCGGAGCTCGAACGATTGCGCGACGACCCCGAACTGCCGCGGGTACGCACCTCCCGCGCATGGCATCAGCAGCGGCAACGGCAGCACGGACGGCCCCGCGCGGGCGCATCGACAAGCGGCAGGCCATCTTCGACGCGGCCTTCGACGTCTTCGCCGAGCACGGCTATGTCCAGGCGCTGGTGCAGGAGATCGCCGAGCGGGCGGGCGTGGCCAAGCCGACGGTCTACAACCACTTCACCGACAAGGAGACCCTCTTCAGGGCCACCCTCACGGCCGCCGCGCACGCCGTCATGGACGGCAACATCGCCGTCCTGGACCGCATGCGCACACCCGGGGACGACCTGCGGGTGACGCTCGACGACGTCGCCTACCAACTCGTCCGCTCCTGTTGTGACCGCCGCTCCCGCTCCTTGCGCTGGCTGACCTACGCCAAGGTGGCCCGCTTCCCCGACCTCATCACGGTGGTCCAGGGCTGTACGTCCGTGCGCATCGCCGAGGCGATGGCCGACCGGCTCGCCCGGCTCACCCTCTCCGGGCGCCTGCGCCCCTGTGACCCCGCCCTGGCGGCCGAGCAACTGCTCGCCCTCATCACCGGCCCGCTCGAGACCCGCTCCCGGCTGGGCACCCGCAAAGTGACCATGGCCGAGATGCGCGCGCTGGCCGAGGCGGCCGTCGACACCTTCCTGCGGGCCTACGCCGCCGACTGACCCTCGGCGCCGGGCCAGGAACTCCTCGGTGAGCGCGTGCGGCCGGCGCGCGGCCGGTGCGTCGAGGTCCGCGGTACGCACGACCGGCCGGACCGCCTGCCCGGCGAGTCGATCGGCGGTGCGAGGAGCTCACTCCGGGAAGTGCCGGCGCTCGGGCGGCGCTGGTCACGTGCGGAGACGTTCCTCGGTGGCGGACGCGTCTCGGCGAGTACGCGCTCACCGAGGCGCGCACTCACCGGTCCCACGAGCTTCGGGCGTCCTACTTGCCCGTCTTCCGCACCCGGAGGGTGCCGCGCTCGTCCTCCTTCAGCGCGCGGCCGATGATCAGGCGCTGAATCTGGTTGGTGCCCTCGAAGATCTGCATGACCTTGGCCTCGCGCATGTAGCGCTCGACCGGGAAGTCGCGGGTGTAGCCGGCGCCGCCCAGGACCTGCACCGCGTCGGTGGTGACCTTCATGGCGTTGTCGGTGGCGATCAGCTTGGCGATCGAGGCCTCGGACTGGAAGGGAAGTCCCTCGTCCTTGAGGCGGGCGGCGGCGAGCGTGGTGGCCCGGGAGACCTGCACCGCCGCGGCCATGTCGGCGAGGACGAAGGCCAGGCCCTGGTGCTCGATGATGGGGCGGCCGAAGGTCTCGCGCTCCCGCGAGTAGCGCAGGGCGTGGTCCAGCGCCCCCTGGGACAGGCCGGTGGCCACCGCCGCGATGCCGAGCCGTCCGCAGTCCAGACCGGCGAAGGCGATCCGGAGCCCGTCGCCCTCCTCGCCGATCCGGCGGTGGGCGGGGACGCGGACGTTCTCCAGGCGCACGGTGGCGGTGGCGGACCCGGTCAGGCCCATCTTGTGCTCCGGGGGATCGGCCACCACGCCCGGCGTGTCGGCCGGGACGAGGAAGCAGGAGATGGCGCGCGAGCCCGAGTCGGACGTCCGGGCCATGACCGTGTAGAAGTCCGCGTGCCCACCGTGCGTGGTCCAAGCCTTGGCGCCGTTGAGCACGTAGTCGTCGCCGTCCCGGACGGCCCGTGTGCGCATCGCGCCCGGGTCGGAACCGGCGTGGGCCTCGGACAGGCAGTAGGCGCCGAGCAGCTCGCCGCCGAGCATGTCCGGGAGCCATTCCTTCTTCTGCTCCTCGGTGCCGAACGAGGCGAGGGCGAAGCAGGACAGCGCGTGCACCGAGACGCCCACCGCGACGCTCGCCCACACGGCGGCGATCTCCTCGACGGCCTGGAGGTAGACCTCGTAGGGCTGGTCGCCGCCGCCGTGCTCCTCGGGGTACGGCAGGCTCAGCAGCCCGGCCCGGCCGAGCGTGCGGAAGACCTCGCGCGGGAACCGCTCCTCGGCCTCCGCCTCGGCGACGCGCGGGGCGAGCTCCTTCTCGGCGAGCTCGCGGGTCAGGGCGATCAGGTCGACGGCTTCCGACGTGGGGAGCGTGCGGGTCGCGGGCATGGCGTGTCCTCGGGGGTGGCGGGTCGCGGCCCTGACGATTTTGATACGCCAGGCGATACAACAGTATCGTTTTTGGTACCGCCCGGCCATGGCGTCCCCCGACGGATCCACCGGCCCGCCGGCCGGCTCACGTGTTCTGGAGCTCGCGGGGCTCGGGCCGGCTCCGCACGCGGCAGATGCCGGCGGACCTCGGCGCCGACGTGGTGCGCGTCGAGCGCCCGCCCGGCCGGGTGCTACGGCTCGGCCCCGACGGCGCGGCCGACGCCGTCCGGCGCAACCGACACCGTCCGGCGTGGCCGCCGGTCGGCCCTTGCCGAGCAGCCCGTGGGGCGCTCGCTGGTCAGGGAACTTGCCGCGCGGGCTGACATCCGTGGCGAAGGACTGTGTCCTGGCGTCGCCGAGCGGCTCGGCGACGGACCCGACGACCGCGGCGAGCGGAAGCCAGGCTCGTCTACGCCCGGGTCACCGGCTGGGGGCCGCCCGTGCCGAGGTCAGGGTGATACGGCGTGGACGATGAGTGACGCCAGCTCGGCGTAGGCCTCGGCGTCGCTGAGCCCGGTGCGGGCGGCGACCTCGCCCCGCTGGATCTCCTGCATGGTGGCGGCCACGACCTCGCCCACGAACGCGGCATGCACGTCACGGAACGCCCCCGCGGCCACGCCGTCCGCGATCAAGTGTCTGATCCTGCCCGCGGCGAGGCGCGTGTTGGCCTCGTACACCTCGCGGGCCGGCTCGAACTGTGCCATGTCGTCGAGGAACTGCCGGGACAGCGGTCTCAACTGGTGGGCGACCGCGTTCAGGTAGACCACCACCCGCTCGGAGGGCGCCGAGGTGTCGGCCACCTGCTTCTCGACGGCCTGGGCGGCCTCGCGGAAGTAGTGCTTGACCGCTTCCCGGACCAACTCCTGCTTGCTGCCCGCCAGCTGGTACAACGTCGTCTTCGAGCAGTGGAGCCGCTCGGTCAGCTCGTCCAGGGTGAACGCTGCGAAACCCTCCGCCACCAGCAACGCGACCAGCCGCTCGAGCAGGTCGGTCTGGCGCGCTGTACGACGTGTGGACGGCATGATCTCAGCGTAACCGTTCCTACCCGGCCGTAACCGTCCCCCTCGGGGTCGGTGATCCGGGGCGGAGGCGCCGTCCGGCGGTAGACCCGGACACACCACACCCGCCTTGCTCGCGGCGTACGCCGCCGGGTCAAGGGCCTCCTCGGGTCCGCACCCGACGCGGCGGCCGGGCCGGAGCGCCCCCGGCCGACCGGTGCGGGGCGGGGGCCGTGTGGTCGTGCGCCGACGGCGTTCGTCCGGGCGAGCGGACCACCGACGCACTCGACCACGCGGCTCCGCGAGCAGGGCGGGCCGGCCCCGCGAACAGGACGGCCCGGCTCAGCGGTAGAGGGCGGGCCGCTCGATCAGGTCGACCTCCGTGCGGCGGCCCTCGGCCTGCGCGCGGACGCCCGCCTCGCAGACGGCCGCCGCCGCGTACCCGTCCCAGCAGCTGGGCCCGGTCACCTCGCCGCGCAGCGTGGCGTCGACCCACGCCTGCACCTCGCGGTCGTACGCCTCCACGAACCGCTCCACGAAGTCCGGCGCGATCGAACCTCCCCACCGTCCGCCCGAGTTGACCAGCATCCCGTGGGCCTCGCCGATCCGTGCCGTGCCGTTCTCGCAGACGGCCTCGGCCTGCACCTGGTACCCGAAACGGCAGTTGACGTAGATCTCCACGTCGACGAGCACACCTCCGTCCGTCTCCAGGACGACGAACTGCGGGTCCGAGAGTCCCTCGGGCGCGTTGCCGGAGGGCCGCGGCTTCAGCACCGTGACCGCGGTGATCTCCTGCCCGAGCAGCCAGCGGGCGGCATCCATCTCGTGCACGACGGAGTCGTTGATGAGCATCTGCTCGGTGAAGTACGGCAGGACATCGGCGTTGCGGTGCCGGTTGTGCAGCATCAGCGGGCGGCCCAACTCGCCCCCGTCCAGGAGCGACTTGAGCCTCAGATGCTCGGCGTCGTAGCGCCGCATGAACCCGACCTGGACCCGCCGGTGCCCGAGTGTGCGCTCCGCCTCCATCACCCGCAGCGCGGAGGCCGCGTCCGGGGTGAGCGGCTTCTCGCACAGGACCGGCAGGTCGTGCTCGAACGCGGTGAGCAGCGCCGCCTCGTGCGCGGGGCCGGGGGAGGCGATGACCACGGCGTCGACGTCGTCCGCCGCCAGCGCCGAGGCCGTGTCCGTGTACGCGGCGCAGCCGTCGATGCCGTCGGCGAGCCCTTTGGCCCGCTCGGCGTCGATGTCCACGACCGCGCTCACCCGCGCCCCGCTGATGACCTCGGTGATCCGGCGGACATGGTCGGCCCCCATCCGGCCGGTGCCGATGACGGCGACCCCGAGTGTTCCGTGCTGGGTCATGTGGTCGGTGGTCCCTTCGATGGTTCGGGCGCCGCGGGAGCGGAGGTCAGGAGGTTCCTTCGGAGGAGGCCGGTGCCGGGGCCGCAGCCGGGGCCCGGAGGTCCTCCGCCTCCGGAAGCTCCTCGACGTCGACCCCGCGCACTTGAGCCAACTCGTGTTTGAGTGCCGCGAGTTCGGCGCCGCCCGCCATGTGGTTGGTGAGTTCCTCCAGACTGACCTCGCTGCGGTCGGCGCTCAGTTCGAGCGCGCCGAGCCGCAGCACGCTGAAGTGGTCGCCGACCATGTAGGCGTGGTGCGGGTTGTGGGTGATGAAGATGACGCCGAGACCGCGGTCGCGGGCGGCGGCGATGTACTTCAGGACGACACCGGACTGTTTGACGCCGAGCGCGGCGGTCGGTTCGTCGAGGATGAGGACGCGGGCGCCGAAGTAGACCGCGCGGGCGATGGCCACGGACTGGCGCTGGCCGCCGGAGAGCGTACCGATCGGCTGGTCGAGGTCGGCGAGGACGATGCCCATGTTGCGCAGCTCCTCGTCGGCGGTCCGCTTCATCCGCGCGATGTCGAGACGGCGTACGGGCCAGGGCCCCTTCGTCATCTCGGAGCCGAGGAAGAAGTTCCGCCACACCGGCATCAGCGGCACGGTCGCGAGGTCCTGGTAGACGGTGGCGATGCCCTTGGCGAGGGCCTCGCGCGGGGTGCCGAAGCGCACCGCCGTGCCGTCCACGAGGAACTCGCCCTCGCTGTGCCGGTGCAGCCCCGAGATGATTTTGATGAGGGTGGACTTGCCGGCGCCGTTGTCGCCGAGGACGCAGGTCACCCGGCCGGGGCGGACGGCCAGCGAGACGCCGTGCAGGGCGCGGATGTTGCCGTACGACTTGCCGGCGCCGCGCAGTTCGACGATCGCGGCGGTGCCGTCGCCGGGGGGAGTGTCCGGGAGGACGGCGCCCGCGGTTCCGGATCCGTTGGTTGTCATGGGTCGGTTCACCTCCGGGTCGCCGTGCGGCGGACCCACAGATTGATGAGCGTGGCGCCGAGCAGCATCACGCCGAGGAACGCCTTGAACCAGTCGGGGTTCCAGCCGGCGTAGACGATGCCCTGGTTCACCATGCCGAACATGAAGGCGCCGAAGACCGGGCCGATCGCGGAGCCGTAGCCGCCGGTGAGCAGACAGCCGCCGATCACCGCCGCGGCGATGTAGATCAGCTCCTGGCCGACGCCTTCGCCCGACTGCACCGTGTTGAACGAGAACAGCTGGTGCATGCCGATGAACCAGGCGCCGAAGCCGACCGTCATGAACAGCGTGATCTTGGTGAAGGTCACCGGGACGCCGACCGCGCGGGCGCTGTCCTGGTTGCCGCCGACCGCGAAGACCCAGTTGCCGTACTTGGTGCGCAGCAGCACCCAGGTGGCCAGCGCCGCGAAGACCAGCCACCACACGATGCTGATCTTCACCTGGACGCCGCCGACGTCGAACGACGAGGCGAAGACCTTCTTGGCCTGGCCGAAACCGTCCATGTCGCTGATGTCGTCGGTGGCGACGTTGCCGGTGATCAGCTTGGTGACGGCGAGGTTCACGCCCTGCAGGATCAGGAAGGTCCCGAGGGTCACCAGGAAGCTCGGCAGCCCGGTGCGGACCATCATCCAGCCGTTGAACGCCCCGATCGCGAGGGAGACGACGAGTGCGACGATCACACCCGCCCAGACGTTCATGCTGAGTTGGTAGCTGAGCATGCTCGCCGTCAGCGCCGAGGTGATCACCGCGACACCGGCGGACAGGTCGAACTCGCCGCCGATCATCAGCAGTGCCACGGGCAGCGCCATGATGCCGATCGTCGAGGACTGGTAGAGCACGGTCGCCATCGAGCTGCCGGAGCGTACCGACGGCGCCGCGATCAGGAAGAAGACGAACACGGCGACGGCGCCGAGGAACACCCCGACCTCGGGCCGGGCGAGCAGCCGCAGCGCGAGGGAGCGCTGCGCCGTCCGCCCGTCGGTCTTCCGGGGGCCGGGGGCCGGCGGTGCGGTCACCGCCGGATCGGCCTGCTGGGCCATGCCCATCACCGGGTGCCCTTCGAGGCGAACTTGGCGACGGTGTCGACGTTGCTCTTGTCGACGAAGGCCGGACCGGTCAGGACCGGCTGCTCCCCGCCACCGCTGTAGTTGCCGTTGTTCTTGTAGAGCCACAGCGAGTCGATCGCCAAGTAGCCCTGCAGGTAGGGCTGCTGGTCGACGGCGAACTCGATGGTCCCCTTGCTGATGGCGCCGGTGAGGTCCTTGTTGAGGTCGAACGTGGCGATCTTCGCCTTGCTCCCGGCATCACCGATCGACTGCACCGAGGTCAGGGCGTACGGGGCGCCGAGCGTGACGACGTAGTCGATCGCCTTGTCCTGCTTGAGCTTCGCGGTGATCGTGGACTTCACGGACGGCATGTCGGTGCCGTTGACGTACAGGTTCTCCGTGGAGCCGCTGAAGGTCTTCTTCACTCCGTCACAGCGCTGGGTGAGGCCGATGTTGCCCTGTTCCTGGACCACACAGACGACCTTCTTGGCGCCTTCCGAGTTGAGCCGCTTGCCGAGCGCCTCGCCCGCGACCGTCTCGTCCTGGCCGAAGAACTCCGTCAGGCCCAGCTTCTTCCAGTCGCTGAGACCCGAGTTGAGGCCCACGACGGGTATCCCGGCCGAAGTCGCCTTGCCCACCACGTCCTTCATGGCGTCCGGCTTGGCCAGGGTGATCGCGATGCCGTCGACCTTCTGGTCGATCGCGTTCTGGACCAGGTTGGCCTGAGTGCCCGCGCTGGGGTCGGCGGAGTAGACGAGCTTGATGTTGTCCTTGGCGGCGGCGGCATCGGCGCCCTTGCGGACGATGTCCCAGAACGTGTCGCCGGGCGCCTGATGGGTCACCAGGGCGACGGTCATCCGGGGTGTGTTCGCCTTGCCCGCGGCGGCACCGTCCCCGTCGTCCTCGGACTTCTTGCCGCCCGAGCTGCTGGAGCAGCCGGCGGCGAGCAGTGCGGACGCCGCGGCCAGGGCCACGAGGGGGGCGATTCTCCGGGAACGGGGGTGGAACGTGCGATCCATCTTTCCAGCACCTCACTGTGCGACCGGGGGAAAGGGAACGGGACGGCGCGGGGCGCGGGGCCCGTGCGGGACCCGGACGGCAGGTCCGGGCGTGATCCGTTGAAGCGGCGGTTTCGTTGGGACGGGATACAAGTCCCTGTCACACCCCCCTGTCAATACTTTGTTAAGACATCATTTCAGGAGCAGGTCCGAATGTCCGTACAAAGTCTTGACAGAGAGGAGCCGGGAGTCCTACACCTAAGGGGCACCGGGCGCCCCGTTGCCCACATCCCCCGCATCAGGAGCGTCACGCATGCCTGAGTCCGCTGTACCCCGGGTCGTCGTCGCCGACTCCGCCGAGGCCTTCGACCTCATCACCATGGGACGCATCGGCGTCGACCTCTACCCGCTGCAGACGGGTGTGCCGCTCGCCCGGGTCGACTCCTTCGGAAAGTTCCTCGGCGGCTCGGCCGCCAACGTCGCCGTGGCCGCCGCTCGCCTGGGCCGGTCCACCGCGGTGATCACCCGGACCGGGCAGGACCCCTTCGGCACCTATCTCCACGAGGAACTCAAGGAGTTCGGCGTCGACGACCGCTGGGTCACCCCCGTCGCCGCGTACCCGACACCGGTCACGTTCTGCGAGATCTTCCCGCCGGACGACTTCCCGCTGTACTTCTACCGGCAGCCCAAGGCGCCCGACCTGGAGATCCGCACCGACGAACTCGACTACTTCGCCATCCGCGCGGCCCGCATCTTCTGGATCACCGGGACCGGCCTGAGCGAGGAACCCAGCCGCTCGGCCACCCTCGCCGCCCTGAAAGCCCGGGCCAGGACCGGCACCACGGTCTTCGACCTCGACTGGCGCCCGATGTTCTGGGACAGCCGCGGAGCGGAGACGGCCCGCCCGTACTACGCCGAAGCCCTGCGCCACGCCACGGTCGCCGTCGGCAACCTCGACGAGTGCGAGATCGCCACCGGAGTACGCGAACCACGCGCCTGCGCAGAGGCCCTCCTCGACGCGGGAGCCGAGCTCGCCGTCGTCAAACAGGGCCCCAGGGGTGTGCTGGCCGTGCACCGCGACGGCACCGAGGCCGAGGTCCCGCCGGTGCCGGTGGAAGTCGTCAACGGCCTCGGCGCGGGCGACGCGTTCGGCGGGTCCCTCTGCCACGGCCTGCTGTCCGGCTGGGAGTTGGAGCGGACCGTCCGGTACGCCAACGCCGCCGGCGCGCTCGTCGCCTCCCGCCTCGCCTGCTCCTCCGCGATGCCGACCGGGTCCGAGGTCGAGAACCTCCTCGCGCGCTTGACGGGGCTGACCGACGCCACCCCTGAACGGAGCCTGACTTGAGTACCAGCATCCCCGACCTCGTCGCGGTGCGCGCCCGGCACCCGGAGGCCATCGCCGAAGCGGCCGCCCGCCGGGTCCGCCGCCCGCTGATCGGCGACACCGGCCGCCTGATGATCGTGGCCGCCGACCACCCGGCCCGCGGCGCCCTCGGCGTCGGCGACCACCGGCTCGCCATGGCCAACCGCGCCGACCTCCTCGAACGGCTCTGCCTGGCACTGTCCCGGCCCGGCGTCGACGGGGTGCTCGCGACCGCCGACGTCCTGGAGGACCTGCTGCTCCTCGGCGTCCTGGAGGGCAAGGTCGTGATGGGCTCCATGAACCGCGGCGGACTCGCCGGCGCCTCCTTCGAGATGGACGACCGCTTCACCGGCCACCGCGCCGAGGACATCGACCGGCTCCGCTTCGACGCCGGAAAGGTCCTGCTGCGCATCGACTACGACGACCCCGGCTCCCTGAACACCCTGGAGACCACCGCCCGCACCGTCGACGCCATGGCGGCACACCGACTGCCGCTGTTCGTCGAGCCGTTCATATCCCGCCGGGAGAAGGGAACGGGGACGGTCCGCAACGACCTGAGCGCCGAGGCCGTCACCCGGTCCATCGCCATCGCCTCCGGCCTCGGCGGAACCTCCGCGTACACCTGGCTCAAACTGCCCGTCACCAGCGACCCCGACGACATGGCCGAGGTACTGGAAGCTTCCACGCTGCCCGCCGTGCTGCTCGGTGGGGAGGTCGGCACGGACCAGGAAGGGGCGTACGAGAGATGGCGCAAGGCGCTGCGGCTGCCCACCGTGCAGGGCATGGTCGTAGGCCGCTCCCTGCTCTACCCCGCCGAAGGCGACGTGGAAACCGCGGTGGACACCGCGGTCGGCCTCCTCTGACCCCCGACGTTCAGCCGAACGCCGGGGAGAGCCGGCTCCCCGCCCCTCGAATCACCGGTTGCCCCACCCCCGGGGTCCGCCACCCCAACAGCCCTTCTTCGCCCCCTCCGCGCCTACCCGTCCCGTACCTGGGGCTCCGGCCCCAGCCCCCGCTCCTCAAACGCCGGAGGGGCTGAATCTTCACCACGAAGCACCCGCACCCGTCCGCGCACGGGAGGGGCCGTGCCGGTACATCCCTATGTCCGTCGCTTACGTTCGGATCGAGTGACAGTTCGCACAGGTAGCCCACGTCTGATCCAGCGGCGACGGACTGGGATGTACCGGCACGGCCCCGACCCACCCACCGACCCGCAGGCACCCGACCCGCACCCGACCCGCACCCGGACCCGCACCGGGACCGCACCCGCACCCGCCCCGTAGAGGAGCCAGCCGATGACCACCACGCACCATCTGCCCGCCGGCAAGGCCCGCACCGACGTCTACGCCGTCGAGGTCACCCCCGAGACGGCAGGCTGGGACCACGCCGGCCTGCGGGTGCTGGAGCTGCCGCCCGGCGGGAGGCACGTCCTCGACACGGGCGACAGCGAGTGGATCGTGCTCCCGCTGGCGGGCGCCTGCACCGTCGCCGTAGACGGCGAGACCTTCCGACTGACCGGCCGGGCGAGCGTGTTCGCCGGGGTCACCGACTTCGCGTACGTCCCCAGAGACGCCGAGGTCAAGATCACCTCCCGCGACGGCGGCAGGTTCGCGCTCACCGGCGCCCGCTGCACTCGCAGACTGCCCGCCCGCCACGCCCCCGCCTCCTCCGTACCGGTCGAGCTGCGCGGCACCGGCACCTGCTCCCGCCAGGTCAACAACTTCGGCGCGGCAGGAGTCTTCGACTGCGAGAACCTCATCGCCGTCGAGGTGATCACACCGGCCGGCAACTGGTCCTCCTTCCCGCCGCACAAGCACGACGAGCACCACCCCGGCGAGGAGTCCGAACTGGAGGAGATCTACTACTTCGAGTTCACCGCCCACGAGGGCACCCCCGGCCTCGGCTACCAGCGCGTCTCGCCCTCCGGGAACGGCACCGGCACGGACGTCCTCGCCGAGGTGCGCGACGGCGACGTCGTCCTCATCCCGGACGGCTGGCACGGCCCCTCGATGGCCGTGCCGGGCCACGACATGTACTACCTCAACGTCATGGCGGGCCCCGACCCCGACCGCGCCTGGCTGATCCGCGACCACCCCGACCACGCCTGGATCCGCACCACTTGGCCCGAGCAGCCCGTCGACCCCCGACTGCCCCTCTACACCGCCCCCGAGAGGTCATGATGAGCGCGACCACCCGCCGTCTGACGACAGCCCAGGCCCTGGTGCGCTTCCTGTCGGCGCAGTACAGCGAGCGCGACGGCGTACGCCACCGGCTCATCACCGGCACCTGGGGGATCTTCGGCCACGGCAACGTGGCGGGGATCGGCCAGGCGCTCCTGGAGGCCGGCGAGGACGCCATGCCGTTCCACCAGGGCCGCAACGAACAGGCCATGGTGCACGCGGCGGTCGGCCACGCCCGCCACCTCAACCGCCTCTCCGCCCAGGCCGTCACCACGTCCATCGGCCCCGGCGCCACCAACCTCGTCACCGGCGCGGCCCTCGCGACGATCAACCGCCTCCCCGTGCTCCTGCTGCCCGGCGACTACTTCGCGACGCGCCCCGCCGACCCGCTGCTCCAGCAACTGGAACACCCTGTCGAGGCCGACGTCTCCGTCAACGACACCCTGCGCCCCGTGTCGAGGTACTTCGACCGTGTCACGCGCCCGGAGACGCTGATCCCGTCCGCGCTGAACGCGATGCGGGTCCTCGCCGACCCGGCCGAGACCGGCGCGGTCACCCTCGCCCTGCCGCAGGACGTGCAGGCGGAGGCGTACGACTGGCCCGAGGAGTTCTTCGCCGAACGCGTCTGGCCCGTACGCCGTCCCGCGCCGGACCCGGTCGAACTCGCCGCGGCCGTCCGGGCGATCCGCGCCGCGCGGCGCCCACTGATCGTCGCCGGAGGGGGAGTTCACCACAGCGAGGCCGAGGAAGCGCTCAAGGCGCTGGTGGACTCCACCGGCATCCCGGTCGCCTCGACCCAGGCCGGCAAGGGGTCGCTGCGCCACGACCATCCGGCGGACCTCGGGGGCATCGGTCACACGGGGACCGCCGTCTGCGACGACATGGCCCGTACCGCCGACCTGATCATCGGCGTCGGCACCCGGTACAGCGACTTCACCACCGCCTCCACCACGCTGTTCCAGGAGCCGGGCGTACGGTTCGTCAACCTCAACATCGCCGCCTTCGACGCCCACAAGCTGGCCGCCCGCACCCTGGTCGCGGACGCCCGGACCGGCCTCAGGGCCCTCACGGTGGCGCTGTCCGGCCATCGCGTCGACCCGGCCTACGAGGCCGAGTACCGTGCGGGCGGGGCGCGTTGGGACGCGGTGGTCGAGGCGGCCTTCACGGCGGACGACTCCGCGGTGCCCACCCAGACCCAGGTCCTCGGCGCTCTCGACGCGGTCGTCGGCGACGACGACGTGGTCATCAACGCGGCCGGTTCGCTCCCGGGTGACCTGCACAAGCTGTGGCGGGCGCGCAGTCCGCGCCAATACCACCTGGAGTACGGCTACTCCTGTATGGGTTACGAGATCCCGGCCGGCATCGGCGTCCAACTGGCCGCCCCGGGCACGCCGGTCTGGTCGCTCGTCGGCGACGGCACGTATCTGATGATGCCGACCGAGATCGTCACCGCCGTCCAGGAAGGCCTGCCCGTCAACCTGGTCCTGATCCAGAACCACGGATACGCCTCCATCGGCGGCCTGTCCGAGGAGACCGGCGGCGAACGCTTCGGCACCGCCTACCGCTACCGGGCCGCCGACGGGACCTTCACCGGAGACCCGCTCCCCGTCGACCTCGCCGCCAACGCCGCCAGCCTCGGCATGGACGTCATCCGCGCCAAGACCGTACGGGAACTGCGCGACGCGCTCGCCGCGGCGCGTGCCTCGGACCGGCCGACCTGCGTGTATGTCGAGACCGACCCGGCGCCCACCTCGCCGCCGGCCGCGGCCTGGTGGGACGTCCCGGTCGCCGAAGTCGCCTCCCGCGAGGCCGCGTCGGACGCCCGTGAACGGTACGACGGCCATGCCGCCGACCGTCGGCGCCACCTCTGACCTTCCCGCCGCCCACGAACGGCGGTCGGCGCGGGGGCTCCCTGGCCTGCCGCGCCGACCGTCTCCGGGGCCGACCGTCAGGACGATGCGATGGCAAGGGTTCCCGACCGCCGGAGCGCCCGATCGACAGGGGTGCCGTCCGCCCCGCCCGAGGGCCTCGACCTCGACCTCGTGCTCGACCGCAGCAGCCCCGTCCCGCTCTACTACCAACTGGCACGGCAGTTGGAGACCGCCATCGAGCACGGCGCGCTCGCCTCCGGGAGTCTGCTGGGCAACGAGGCGAAGCTCGCGGCCCGGCTCGGCCTGTCCCGGCCCACGGTCCGCCAGGCCATCCAGACCCTCGTCGACAAGGGGCTCCTGGTCCGCCGCAGAGGCGTGGGCACCCAGATCGTGCACAGCCGGTTCAAGCGCCCCCTGGAACTGAGCAGCCTCTACGACGACTTGGAGAAGGCCGGGCTGAGCCCGACGACCCGCGTGCGGCACAACGCGCTCGAACCGGCGTCCCCCGAGGCCGCCGTCGCTCTCGGCATCGCGGAGGGCAGCGGCGTGCACCGCCTGGAGCGGCTGCGGCTCACCCACGGCCGGCCCGTGGCCGCCCTGCGCAACTACATCCCGGAGGGGCTTCTCGACGTCGACACCGTCCGGCTGGAGTCGACCGGCCTCTACCGGATGATGCGCGCCGCCGGTATCACCCTGCACAGCGCCCGCCAGTCCGTCGGCGCCCGCTCCGCCACGGCGCAGGAGGCCGCCCTCCTCGACGAGCCCGTGGGCGCGGCCCTGCTCACCATGCGGCGCACGGCCTACGACGACACCGGCCGCGCCGTCGAGTACGGCACCCACATCTACCGCGCGACGCGCTACGCCTTCGAGTTCCAGCTGCTCGTCCGCCCATGAGAAGGCACCAACCGTGAAGCGGGCCCACCACGCACCCCGTGAACCCGCTTCACCGGGCCGTCCGTGATCCCGAGCCCACAGCCCCGACTGGAGCTCCCGGAGCGGGCCTCCGGGTCGGAGCCTCCCGGAGCGGGCCCCGGGTCGGAGCCTCTCGGACCCCGCAGATCCCGCAGATCCCGCAGACCCCGCGGATCACTCGGCCCCGAGCGCCACCCAGCCGCCCGACTCCGCGGAGCGCGCCATCGCGTCCAGCGCGGTCGCGCTGCGGACCGCGTCGACCAGCGTCGCACCGTACGGTGTGTTGTCGGCGACGGACCGCAGGAAGGTGTGCGCCTCGACGACCTTGAGATCGTCGTAGCCCATGCTGTTCGCCGCTCCCGGCTGGAAGGCGGCGTAGTCCCCGGCCCCCGGACCGACGTACACGGTGCTGACCGGCTGGTCCTGGTACGTCGTGCCCCGGCTGACCCCCAGCTCGCCCATGCGGCGGAAGTCCCAGAACACGGCGCCCCTGGTGCCGTGGATCTCGAAGCCGTAGTTGTTCTGCTCGCCCACCGAGACCCGGCACGCCTCCAGGACACCGCGCGCACCGGAGGCGAAGCGCAGCAGGCAGTTGACGTAGTCCTCGTTCTCCACGGGGGCCGGCTCGCCGCCCGTCGCGCGCGAGTGACCCGCGGTCGCACCGGCCGGGCGGGCCCGCACGGGCAGGAAGACGGCCGTGTCCGCCGCCAGTGCCTCGATCTCGCCCAGCAGGAAACGTGCGAGGTCGACGCCGTGCGAGGCCAGGTCGCCGAGGACTCCGCTGCCGCCGCGCTCCCGCTCGTACCGCCAGGTCAGCGCGCCCTCAGGATGCGCCGCGTAGTCGCTGAAGAGACGGACGCGCGCGTGGGTGACGTCGCCGATGTCGCCGGAGGCGATCAGCTCGCGGGCGGCCACGACGGCGGGCGCGCCGCGGTAGTTGAAGCCGACCGTGCCCCGGACACCGGCCTTGGCCACCGCGTCCGCCACGGCCCGGGCGTCGCCGGCGGTCAGGCCCACCGGCTTCTCGATCCAGATGTGCTTGCCGGCCTCGGCCATGGCCACACCGATCTCACGGTGCAGGAAGTTCGGCGCGGCGATACTCACGGCCTCGACGCGCGGGTCGGCGGCGATCTCACGCCAGTCGCGCACGGCGGTGGCGAAGCCGTACCGCGCGGCGGCCTCCTCGGCCCGGCCCGGCACCTCGTCGGCGACGGCGACCAGTTCGGGCCGCAGCGCGAGGTCCGGGAAGTGGTGGGGCACGCGGGCGTACGCCTGGGTGTGCACCCGTCCCATCCAGCCGAACCCCACGACGGCAACGCCGAGCGTACGCACCATGACTGCCCTTCTTTGGACCGGTCCAACAGGCTCCCGGCTCACATTGAAGCCCATATCAGGACGTGTCAATCCCTTTGACAGGCTCACCCACCCTATGGAACGGTCCAGAGATGGAACGGTCCAGGTCATGAGAGCTCCGACGATTCGCGACGTCGCGGAACGAGCCGGAGTGTCGAAGTCGCTCGTCTCGCTCGTCCTGCGCGGCTCGGACCAGGTCCGCGAAGAGAAGCGGCAGGCGGTGCTGGCCGCCGTCGAGGAGCTGGGCTACCGGACCAACGCCGCGGCGCGCAGCCTCAGCGAGCGCCGCACCCGCACGGTCGGCGTGCTCCTGAACGACATGCGCAACCCCTGGTTCGTGGAACTGCTCGACGGGCTGAACTCCCGGCTGCACGAAGCCGGTCTGCACATGCTGCTCGCCGACGGCCACCTCAACCGACGGCTCGGCGAGGACCTCACCCGGACCTTCCTGGACCTGCGCGTCGACGGTCTGATCGCCGTCGGCACCCTCCCGGCCTCCGAAGCGCTGCGTACGGCCGCCGGACGGGTCCCGACCGTCGTCGCGGGCGCCCGGGAGCCCGAACTGCCCGGCGTCGACATCGTCGCGGGCGACGACGAGCACGGCGCCCGCCTCGCCACCGAACACCTCGTGGGCCTCGGCCACCGGCGCATCGCGCACATCGCGGGCCAGGGAAGGGCGGGCGCGCTGCGGCGGCTCGGCTTCGAGGCGGTCATGCGCGAGCACGGACTGACCGGGACGGCCGTCGTCGAGCAGGGCGATCTGACCGAGGAGGGCGGTTACCGGGCGACGGTACGGCTGCTCAGCGCGCCCGAACGCCCCACCGCCGTCTTCGCGTTCAACGACATCGCCGCGATCGGCGCCCTCTCGGCCGCCGAGGAACTGGGCCACCGGGTGCCGCGCGACCTCTCCCTGGTCGGCTACGACAACACCTACCTCGCGCGCCTTCGCCACGTGTGGCTCACCACCGTGGACAACGCCGGGCACGACATCGGCCGCCGCGCCGCGCAACGTCTGCTGGACCGCATCGAGGACCCCGCCCGGCCCCGCGAGATCGTCCTCACCGCTCCGGCCCTCGAAGTCCGCGGCACGACGGGACCGCCGGGCGCCTAGTAGTGCTTCGTTAGGTTGTGGGCTGTCTGCGGCTGCTCCGAGGGCTGGGCAGGGGGCGGCCGCAGGTGGTGCAGGTGCCGGTCCAGCACC
>NZ_JBHWVI010000143.1:0-23034 GCF_042737005.1 Streptomyces sp. NPDC060027 | reverse complement strand
GCCCGGTGCAGGGCGCGGACGAGGTCGACGGCGGCCCGGGCGCGGGCGGCGAGCGCGGGAGCGGCGTCCCGTTCGGCCTCGCGGATCGCGTCGGCCACGCGGGTCGAGCGGTCGGCGGCGGCGCGATGCCGCAGCACGGCCTCGGCGGCCTGCCAGGCCGAGTGCAGCGTGCGCGCGTCGGCGAGCTCGCGCTTCTGCGCGGCAGCGGACTTCTCCGCGCCGGCGAGGGCCAGCGAGGCGTGGCGGTAGGCGAGTTCGGCGGCGATCAGCGCGCTGCGCTCGCGGGCACCCTCGGCATGGGTGACGGAGTACGCGGCGGCGGTCACCCGCTGGGCGAGCTCACCGGCGCGCACGCGCTCCCGTACGGCCCGCGCGGACAGCCGGCGTGCCAGCGTCCGGGTCCGCCGCTCGGCGCCGGTGTGGATGTCACGCGCGCGTGCTCGTGCCTCGGCGGCGTCGACGATCCGGCCGAGCAGATCCGCGGAACCGGCGGTGAAGTCGCGTTCGGCGATGAGTTCGGCGCGGCGCCCCAGCTTGTTGCCGAAGCCGCCGACCAGGTCGGCGAGCCCGTCGGTGTCACGGGTGTCGGTGACCGCGCGCAGCAGGAGATCGGTGAAGTCGGAGTCCTTCTTGACCGCGAAGAGGCCGGCGGCCTCACCCTCGTCGGCGTTCATCTCCCGCTGGTAGCGGAAGAGTTCGGGGTCCAGGCCCAGATCGCCGAGGTGTTCGTTCCAGCGGTCGTGGATCTCCTCCCAGTGCACTTCGAGGTGCGGGTACACCTTGCCCGCCTCGGTGATCGCGTCGCGGAAGCCCTTCATGGTGCGCCGCCGCCCCCGCGCGCCGGAGGCGCCCTCGACGGGCGGTCGTACCGCGGTGGCCTCGGCGACGGGCAGGTTGTCCAGGCTGAGTCCCGGACCGGGACGGAAGGAGTACCAGGCTTCGGCGAACTTCCGCGGGTCGTTGGAGACCTGCCGCCCCCGCCACTCGCTCGCCTTGCCGACCACCACGCACTCGCCGGTCAGCGTGTGCTGCCACTCCAGGGCGACGTGTCCGCAGTCGTCGGCGAGCAGGAACTTGCGCAGCACGCCGGAGCTGGCGCCGCCCAGGGTGTTGCGGTGTCCCGGGAGCATCACCGAGAAGATCAGCTTGAGCAGGACCGACTTGCCGCCGCCGTTCTCCAGGAAGAGCACGCCGGCGGGCGCGGGCCGGCGGGGCGGGCCGACCGGCTCCTCCTCGAAGAACTCCGCCTGGGTGGGCGCGGGGTCGGGCACGGGCTCGCCGACACCGCGCAGATCCAGCACGGTGTCGGCATAGCGCGCACCGGCGGGCCCGATGGAGTAGAGGCGGACCCGGGACAGCTCGTACATGGCGGCGGACTCTCGTAGTCGTGAGGGGGTGAGGTCGTGGGAGGAGCCGGGGGCGGCCGGCGGACGTCAGGAGTGGAAGGGCAGTCCGGCTCCGGCGGCCAGCTCCAGGTCGTCGGAGTCCTCCGCGGGCAGCAGCGTCGCCGTGCCGTCGGTCACCGGGACGATGCCCAGCTCCAGCAGTTCGGCCATGGCCGCGCTGCCCGCCATGTCGCGGACCTGGAGCTGGTAGCGGGCCGTCGTGCGGTAGGTGCCGCCGGCGTCGTCCCCGGTGCGCTGGAGGAAACCGGACTCGGTGAGGAAGGTGACGGCCTTCGCGATGATGCCGGTCGTCGAGCCGGCCAGTCTTCGGGCGTCCTTGGTGGCGCCGGTGGAGCTGCGGCGCGCCCAGATCCGCCAGGCCGCCTCCAGGCCCGGCGCGTCGGTTGCCGGGTCGGTGTTCTCGCCGGTCTCCTCGGCCCGCTCCTCCAGGCGTCGGCAGGCCTGCCGTACGAACGCGTCGACGCCGTTGACCGAGACGCGGCCGATGTATCCGTCGTCCGCGAGGTCCTCGGGGCGAGGGAAGGCCAGGGCGGCCACGGCGAGGTGGGCGAGTCCGTGCAGGAAGCGGTCCCCGGAGTCGGCCGAGGCGCGACGCGCGTAGTCGCCCATGCGGACGGCGAAGACCGAGTCCTCGGCGGCGGTCACCGCCATCCCCGCGCGTGGGGACACCTCCAGGACGATCAGCCCGAGGCCGGCGGCGACCGCGTCGGCGAGCCGCGCGAAGGGCGGGTCCTCGCGATAGCGGCGCAGCAGCTCGGCGTACTCCTGGTCGCGGGCGGGCTGCAGTTTCGGCTGCAGCCCGAAGGCCACGAGCCGCGCCGCGTCGGCGGCGTCGGCCGGTGTGACGGGGGCGTTCGCCGGCGCGGCGGTGGCCTCCGGTTCACTCCACTCGACGTGCTCGGTCACGGCTGGGGCTCCTTGTTCGGAAGTACGGGGTTGCCTACGAGGGTGCGGGCCGGTGCCCCGCACGGGGCGGGCCGACCGGCCGGCCGGGGCTTCGTCGGACGGACGCGGCCGACGACGCCGGACCCGAGGAACCGGCCCGACCCGAGGATCGGGCCGCCCGATCCGAAGATCCGGCCCGACCCGAGGATCCGGCCCGACCCGAAGATCCGGCCGCCCGATCCGAAGATCCGGCCCGACCCCAGGATCCGGCCCGACCCGAAGATCCGGCCCGACCCGAAGATCCGGCCGCCCGATCCGAAGTTCCGGCCCGACCCGAGGATCCAGCGGGTCGCGAGGATCCGGCCGGACGTGGGGATCGGGCTCGTCGCGAGGATCCAGTTGGACGTGAGGATCCGGCTGGAGGTGAGGACGGGGGCGGACGCGAGGACCGGGGGCGCCCCGCTGTGCCCGAGCTGGTGCGGCGGACCGTTCATGCCCGGTCCGCCTTCATCCCGGCCGCGTCGAGCAGGGCCATGCCCACGATCAGGTCGGCCCCGCCGAACTCCGGATCGTCCAGCTCGGTCCCGTCGTCCACGGCGAACAGCAGGCGCTCCTCGCCCTGCCGGTAGGCGGTGCCGACCGGCGGACTCGCGGCGTGCACGGCCAGGAGTGCCACGAGATACGGCAGCTCGGGATCGCGGAGGCGGGCCTCCGCGAGCAGCCCGGACAACCGGCGCGGCGCGTCCGGGGACAGATTCAGCAGTTCCATGGCGGAGGCGAGCTGCCCCTCGCTGAACCGGCTGTCGTCCGGTGTCGCGATCAGATCGGGCTCGGGCATCTCGGCCCCGAGGTGCTCCCGCTCCAGCGGCGGCGTCAGCAGGATGTCGACGAGGTCCCCGACGCGTACGGCGACAGGTGTGCGCAGTCCCGTCCCGCGCGCGAAGAACGCGTCGGTGACGCGCAGCGCCCGCTCCACCGGCAGGGGCAGCACCGGAGCGACCAGGTGTCCGTAGAGGTCGATCCCCGAGGTCGTCATGGGGGTCCCGAAGGCCTGCCGGTCCTGCTCGGCGCGGAACAGCGGGCCGGCCTCCAGGAGGCGGGACTGGAGCTGGGTGTGCCTGCGGATGCAGTCCTTGACTATGTCGACGAGCTCGGCGGCGCGCCGCTTCTGCTCGGCGTCCTCGGACTCGTCCCGGGCCTTGCGGATGTTCGTGAGGATCGCGTTCTCGTGGCGGTAGCGGTCGGCCACGTGGTCCAGGGCCTCGGCGATCATGTCGGGGACGGCCTGGAGCCAGTCGACGGCCCGCACATTGCGCCGGGTCGCGTCGAGGGCCTTGCGGAGCGTTTCCGCGTACTGCACGGTCCGGTAGCGGGCCTGCTCGGCGGCGAGCTGGGCGTCGGCCAGCCGGCCGCGGCTGATCAGGACCTCCAGCTTGACCTCGGCGGCGATCTGCGCGCTGGTGACGTCGGTGTCGAGGGCGCCGACGAGGACGTTGACCGCTTCGTCGGTCGTACGGAGGTAGACGCTCCCCCCGTAGCCCGGTACCTCCTCGATCAGCTTGAAGTCGTAGTCGCGGCGCACATAGGTGCCGTCGGGCGCGAAGGTGCCGTACACGGCACGGAAGCCCCGGTCGACGCTGCCGACGTTGATCAGGTTCTCGAGGACCCAGCGGGCCACCCGCTCGTGCTCGACGACCGGGCGGCGCGGGGCCTGGGCGGCGATGCGCGGGATGAGCCTGGCCACTATCTGGTCGTGGTCGGCGCCCGTGTCGAAGTCCATGTTCAGTGTGACGAGATCGATGGCGGCGAGGGCGACCTCGGCCATGCCGTACACCGTGTACTCGCCCGCGAGGTTCGCCTTGCGCACGTCCAGGTCGTGCAGCGGCGCCGTGCAGGCGAGCGCGCGCAGCCGCCGCGCCAGGCCCTCGTCGGCGGCCGGGCCCGGCGCCGGGCGCGGCCCCGCGCTGAGCTGGGGCGGAGCGCTGTCCGTCGATGCAGGCGAAGTCACGGTGCACAGACTAGGTCCTCGGTCCGACAACGGTCGAAACGGCGCAGAAGCGACCGCCGCCCCCGGCCCCTCCCCGACCCCACCACCCCACACCGGCCCCACCACCACACACGGGCCTGCCCCGCACCACCGGGCCGGCCCGGCAGGCCGGTGCCGCCGGCCCACGGATCCCCTGCCCCGCGTCGGCCACGACCTCCGGCACCCGCGCCGGAGGCCCCCGCGTCAGTCGGTGTCCTGCCCCCCGTCGGCCACCCGGCGGGCGTAGACCTCGACGAGGCCCTTGAGGGAGTCGTCGAGGTAGCCCGCGAGAAGGCGCTCCGCGCCGTCCCCGTCGCCCGCCTGGAGGGTCCGCAGGATCTCGTGGTTGCGTGCGAGATAGGGCTCGTGGAGCCGCTGGGGGTCGTCCACCACGTGGAAGGCGAGACGCAGCTCGGCGAAGACGCTGCGCATCACCTCGTCGGTGCGGGCGCTGCCGGCGAGGGCGACCAGCTCGCGGTGGAAGTGGATGTTGGCGGTCGACACCCCTTTCCAGTCACCTTCGCGAGCCGCCCGCTGCCCTTCGGAGACGGCCTCGGCGAGCCCGTCCACGGCGTACGGCGGCCTGCCGAGCCCGCGGACCACGGCGCACTCGACGAGGGCGCGGGTGCGGTAGATGTCCTCGACGTCCTCGACGGTGAGCACCCGTACGAAGACACCGCGATTGAGCTCGTGCACCAGCAGCCGCTCGTGCGTGAGCAGCCGGAAAGCCTCCCGCAGCGTGTTCCGCGAGACGCCGAGCGCACCGCCGATGCTGTCCTCGGACAGCCGTGTCCCGGGCGGGAAGAAGCCCTCGGCGATCCGGCTCCTGAGGATGTCCGAGACCCGCTCGGCGGTGCTGGTGCGCCCCAACAGGGCGCGATCGTCGGCCAGTTCCGTCAGCTCTGCCATGCCCGAATTCAATCGCAGATACAAGAACGAAACAACATAGGTATTGAGGGATCGTTCAACGATCCTCTACCTTGTCGGACAGGCGCCACCGGACCACCGCATGTGCACACCGCTCCGCACGGCTCTCCGCACGGCTCTCGGTGCGCACCACCGCTCCGCACTGCGGCGCACCACTGCGCACCACCAAGGCACCCAAGGCTTCCGCACGGCACGGCTCAGTCCTCATGCACGCTCCGTCCCTCACTGCGAGGTGCCCATGAGCACGACCCCTCCATCCCAGGCCCTGACCGCCGGCACCCCACCCGTCGCGGGTGAACCCACCGCTCAGGAAGGCGCGTTCGGCTGGCTGCGCGCACTCGGCCCGCGGGGCCGGCGCGCCTTCGGCGGCGCGTTCGGCGGCTACGGCCTCGACTCGTACGACTACTTCACCCTGCCGCTGAGCATGGTCGCCCTCGCGGCCTACTTCGGTCTCGACAGCGGCCAGACCGGTCTGTTCACCACGGTCACGCTGGTCGTCTCCGCGGTCGGCGGCGCCGTCGCCGGGGTGGTCGCGGACCGGATCGGACGCGTCAAGGCACTGATGATCACCGTGATCACCTACGCGGTGTTCACGGTGGCCTGCGGTTTCGCGCCCAACTACGAGACGCTGCTGGTGTTCCGCGCCCTCCAGGGCCTCGGTTTCGGCGGCGAGTGGGCGGTCGGCGCGATCCTGGTCGCCGAGTACGCGAGCCCCCGGCACCGGGGGCGCACACTCGGCGCGGTCCAGAGCGCCTGGGCCGTCGGCTGGGGCCTGGCGGTGGTCGTCTACACGCTGGTCTTCCAGTTCCTCGACGACGACATCGCCTGGCGGGTGATGTTCTGGACCGGCGCGCTGCCCGCACTGCTCGTGGTCTGGGTCCGGCACCGGGTGCAGGACGCCCCCGAGGCGGCCGCGGTCCGCGAACGGAGCGCGGACAAGGGATCGTTCACCGCGATCTTCAGGCCCGGTACGGCGGAGGCCCCGGGCCTGCTGCGCACCACGTTCTTCGCGGTCCTGCTCTCCACCGGCGTCCAGGGCGGCTACTACACGCTGGCCACCTGGGTGCCCACCTACCTGAAGACGGAGCGCGGACTGTCCGTCGTCGGCACCGGCGGCTATCTGACGCTCCTGATCTCCGGAGCCTTCCTCGGCTACCTCACGGGCGGTGTCCTCACCGACAAACTGGGGCGCAAGCGCAACATCCTGCTCTTCGCGATCCTCTCCGCGGCGTGCATCCTCGCCTACGCGAACATCCCCGGCGGCTCCAACACCCTTCTCCTCGTGCTCGGTTTCCCGCTCGGCTTCTGCATGTCGGCGATCTTCAGCGGCTTCGGCTCGTTCCTCAGCGAGCTGTACCCGGCGGCTGTACGGGGCACGGGACAGGGCTTCACGTACAACACCGGGCGGGCCGTCGGCGCCGCCTTCCCCACCACGGTCGGCTTCCTGGCCGACAGCTGGGGCGTGGGCGGCGCGCTGGTGTTCGGCGCGATCGGCTATGCCCTGGCCGCGGTCGCCCTGATCGGACTCCCCGAGACGCGTGGCAAGGAGCTCCTGTGAACGACACCGTCCAGGTACGGCCCCCGGCCCTCGCCGGGAGCCCCTCGCGGAGCCTGTCGGCGATCGACGGTCACGCGCACGCGTGGACCCCCGAAGAAGCGCGCCGGCGGTTCCGGTCGGGGCTGTCGGTCCCCACCGCCGGAATCGCCGCGGGCCACACCCAGGCGAACCTCATCTCCGTGCCCGCCGACTGGGCGTACGAGACACTGCTGTTCTGCCAGCGCAACCCGAAGCCGTGCCCCGTCCTCGACGTCACCGACGCCGGTTCCTGGACCACTCCGCTCGCCACGGGCGCGGACCTGCGCACCGACCTGCCGCGCTACCGGGTGTGGGAGCACGGCACGTTGGTGGCCGAGCCCACGGACGTCGTCGCCTACTGGCGGTCCGACCTGGTGTCCTTCCTGATCGGATGCAGCTTCACCTTCGAGTGGGCGCTGAGCTCGGAGGGCGTCCCGATGCGCCACATCGAGCAGGGCCGCAACGTCTCCATGTACGTGACGGCGCGTCAGTGCCGCCCCGCGGGGCGGCTGCACGGGCCGATGGTCGTGTCGATGCGCCCCGTGCCGCCCGAGCACCTGGCCGCGGCGATCCGGGAGAGCAGCCTGCTGCCCGCCGTGCACGGTGGTCCCGTGCACTGCGGGGAACCGTCGGTGCTGGGCATCGAGGATCTCTCGCGCCCCGACTTCGGCGATCCGGTGACGGCGGCCCCGGACGACATCCCGGTGTTCTGGGCGTGCGGAGTCACGCCCCAGGCGGCCGTGATGGCGTCCCGGCCACCGTTCGCGATCACCCACGCGCCCGGGCAGATGTTCCTCACGGACACCCGCGACGAGCAGTACCGAGTGGCCTGAACGGGCCGGAAGAGGAGACACGGCAGCTCATGACCCCCATCGATCTCAACGCGGATCTCGGCGAGGGCTTCGGCCGCTGGCGACTGACCGACGACGAGCAGCTGCTGTCCGTCGTCACCAGCGCCAATGTGGCTTGCGGTTTCCACGCCGGGGACGCGGCCACCATGCGGCGGGTGTGCGAGCTGGCGGCGGAGCGGGGTGTACGGATCGGCGCCCAGGTCTCCTACCGCGACCTGGCGGGGTTCGGGCGGCGCGCGATGGACGTGCCGCCCGACGAGCTGGCGGCCGAAGTGGCCTACCAGATCGGCGCCCTGGAGGTCTTCGCGCGCGCGGCCGGCTCGCGCGTGGCGTACGTGAAGCCGCACGGCGCGCTCTACAACCGGGTCGTGCACGACGAGGAGCAGGCAGCGGCGGTCGTCGACGGCGTGGTGCTCGCGGGCGCCGGGAGCGGGGCGGGGGGGCTGCCCGTCCTGGGGCTGCCGTCCTCGCGCTTCCTGAAGGTGGCCGAGCGTGCCGGACTGCCCGTCGTCACCGAGGCGTTCGCGGACCGCGCGTACACCGAGGAGGGCACTCTGGTGCCGCGGACCCAGGAGGGCGCGGTGATCACCGAGGCCGAGACGGTCGTGGAACGCTCCCTGGGCCTGGCCCGCTTCGGAGTGGTCACGTCCCACTCCGGGGAGCGGGTTCCGGTCCGCGCCCGCTCGCTGTGCCTGCACGGGGACACTCCGGGCGCGGTCGACCTGGCCCGCCGGGTGCGTGCCCGGCTGGAGTCCTCGGGCGTGCGCGTGGAGGCGTTCGCGTGAGCGCTCGGCCGGCCGGCGACGGCGAAGGCGGCGGTGGCCGCCGCGCGGACACGGTGTCCGCCGACGACGGCATGAAGGCCCTGCCTGTCGGGGACCGGGCGCTGCTCGTCGAGGTCTCCTCGGGGGAGGCCGCCCAGGCCCTGCACGCCGAGCTGCTGCGGCGCCGCGCGGAGGGCTCGCTCTCCGTGCGGGAGATCGTCCCGGCGGCCCGCACGGTGCTCCTGGACGGGCTGGACGATCCCGCGCGTCTCGCGGAGCGGCTGCCCGGCTGGGAGATCCCCCCGCTGAACACGCGCGCGGACGCCGCCGTCGAGATCCCCGTACGCTACGACGGTCCCGACCTGGCGGATGTGGCGGCCCTTTGGGGGGTGGCGGTGCGCGACGTGCCGGAGATCCACGCGGCGACCGAATTCCGGGTCGCCTTCTGCGGGTTCGCACCCGGCTTCGGCTACCTCACGGGACTGCCGGCACACTACGACGTGCCGCGTCGGGCGACCCCGCGGACGGCGGTTCCCGCGGGCTCCGTGGCGCTCGCGGGCCCGTACACGGGGGTGTACCCGCGCAGTTCGCCGGGCGGCTGGCAGCTGATCGGCTCGACGGACGCGGTGCTGTGGGACCACGCGCGCGTACCGGCCGCGCTGCTGGCCCCCGGCGCGCGCGTCCGCTTCGTACCGGCGGGTCGTCCATGAGCGACCGGGCCCTCGCGGTGGTGCGGGCCGGAGCGCTGACCACCGTCCAGGACCAGGGACGACCGGGCCACGCGCACCTCGGCGTACCGCGCTCCGGAGCGCTGGACGCGCCGGCGGCGGCGCTGGCCAACCGGCTCGTCGCCAATCCCCCCGAAGCGGCCGTGCTGGAGACGACGCTCAACGGCTGCGCCCTGCGCCCCCGTTCGACGGTCACCGTGGCGGTGACCGGAGCGCCCTGCCCAGTCACGGTGGACGGCCGCCCGGCTCCGTGGGGAGCTCCTGTCCGGGTGCTCGCCGGTGCGCTGCTGGACATCGGTCCCGCGCGCGCGGGGCTGCGGAGTTATGTGGCCGTGTCCGGTGGCGTGGCGGTCGAGCCGGTGCTCGGCAGCCGCTCGACCGACCTTCTCTCGGGTCTCGGACCCGCGCCCCTCACGGACGGCGCGGTGCTTCCCCTGGGGCGTCCGGGCGCCGTTCACGCGCGCGTGGACGTCGTTCCGCACAGCGCCCCGCCCGCCGAGCTGGTCCTGCGCGTGACGCTCGGCCCGCGCGACGACTGGTTCACGAAGTCGGCCGTACGGACGCTCACGACCCGCGCCTACCGGGTGTCGTCGGCGAGCAACCGTATCGGCCTGCGGACGGAAGGGCCCTCGCTGGAGCGAGCCGTCTCCGGCGAACTCCCCAGCGAGGGCATGGTGCTGGGTGCCGTCCAGGTACCTCCCGACGGCTGCCCGGTCGTCTTTCTCGCCGACCATCCGACCACCGGGGGGTATCCGGTGATCGCGGTCGTCCGCGGCACCGACCTCCCCGCGGCCGCTCAGGCGGTCCCGGGAACCCCGGTGCGCTTCGTGGCCGTGCGCCGCCGCTGAGGCCGTCAGGGGCACGTACGCCGGTGTTCGGGGCACCGGGGCCACGCGTGCCCCGCACCTCCTGCGCCCTTCCGTCCATCGGTCCATCCGTCCCCCCGTCCATCCGTCCATCCGTCCATCCGTCCGTCATGCCACGTCCGGTTGTTCGGCCACGGACAGGGCGGCCAAGGCGGACGCGACGGCGTGCGAGGCGCTCAGGTCGAGGCGGGCGCTGGTGCCCCGGGCCCGGTGGCGCACTTCGGACGCGGCCAGGGTGAGCAGTTGGGGCAGCAGGTCCGTACAGCGCCGGGCCACCCATCCCGTTCCCGCGGTGGCCAGCCACAGCAGGCTCGCCGAGCGGGTCGGCGCGGGGAACTCGGGCTCGGCCGAGGGCGTGGTCCCGGTCGCGACGCCCTCCTCGGCGAGCAGGGCGTGGAAGCGCAGGGCGAGCCGGCGGTGCCCGAGCTCCCCGGGGTGCAGCCGGTCCGCGCTCCACACGGCGCGGTCGCTCAGCCATTCCTCCTCCGCCGCGTGCAGATGCGTCGCCCCGTGCCGCTCGGAGAGGGCGTGCACGACCGCGTTGACCGCGCGCTGCCGCCGGGCCAGCGGGCGGGCCAGGGCTCCCGGCAGCCCGAGCATCGAGCCGGGGTCCGGGAGGCAGGCCGTCATCACGACCGTGTCCCGCGCGCGGAACGCCGCGTACACCTTGTCGAGCCGTTCGGCCACGGCATGGATGTCGAACGTGCACCGCAGGGTGTCGTTGACGCCGATCACGACGGAGACGAGGTCGGGCTCCAGGGCGAGCGCCGCCGGGGTCTGCCGCTCGAGGACGTCCCGTGTCTGCGCACCGCTGACCGCTAGGTTGGTGAACCGCGCGGGGATGCCCGCCGGGGCGAGCCCGGGGGCGAGCAGCTCGGCCCACCCCCGCCACCGGTCCCCGACGGGGTCGCCCACGCCTTCCGTGAGCGAGTCCCCGAGGGCGACGAACCGCACCGGTCTCATGCCGCGCCCTCCTGGAGGCGCGGCCGGGTCGGGACCACCGCGTCGTGCGCGGCGAGGAAGCCCGCGACGGCCGCGTCCCAGCCGAAACACTCGGCACGCGCGCGTGCGGCCTGCCTGCGCTCGCTCTCGGTGCGGCCGAGGAGCAGCCGTACCGCGTCCGCGAAGGAGTCCCCGCTGTCGGAGGCGGTGGCTCCGGCGGAGCCGACGATCTCCGGCAGGGCGGAGAGCGAGCTGGCGACCACGGGGGTGCCGCAGGCCATCGCCTCCAGGGCGGCGAGCCCGAAGGTCTCCGCGGGTCCCGGCGCCAGGCACACGTCGGCCGAGGCCTGGAGCGAACCGAGCAGGGTGCGGTCGGCCATGTGCCCGAGGAAGGTGACGGGCAGCCGCCGGTCCCTCGCCCGCTGTTCGAGCCGGGCCCTGAGCGGTCCGTCGCCGGCGACGACGAGGACGGCGCGCTCTCCGCGTCGCAGCAGCGCCTCCACGGCGTCGAGCGCCGTACCGGGACGCTTCTCGACCGAGAGCCGCGAGCACATCACGAGCAGGGCCTGGTCGGCGCGCGCGTAGCGGGCACGCAGCGCCGGGTCCCGCAGTGCCGGGTGCCGGTTCACCAGATCGACGCCCAGGGGGGCGCGTACGACGTTGCGGGCGCCGATACGCACGAACTCGCGCTCGGCGAACTCCGTGGTGCACACCACCCGCGCGTAGGAGTGCGCGGTACGGACGTTGAGGGCGTCGGCGGTCCGCCGGGCCAGCCCCTCGGAGAGTCCCCAGGTGCGCAGCACACCGTCGGCGGTCTCGTGGGAGACCATCACCGCGGGCACCCGGGCCCGCCGCGCCCAGACTCCGGTCCAGCGCAGGGTGGTGCGGTCGGAGACCTCGAGACGGTCGGGGGCGAGCGACTCCAGGAGGCGGGCCACCCGCCGCTTGTCCGTGAGGACGCGGTAGCCGCCGGTCCCGGGCAGCAGCGGCCCGGGCAGCGTGATCACCCGCCCCTGCTCGGTGTCACGGTCGCTCGCGCGCTCACCGGGTACGACCAGCACCGGTTCATGGCCGGCCGCCCGATAACCGGCTCCCAGCTCCCGCAGCGCGGTGCGCAGGCCCCCGGAGGCGGGGGCGACGAAGTTGGCGAGCCGTACGATGCGCAGACTCATGCCGCCACCAGCTTCCGCGCGGTCAGCACGTCCTCGTAGTGGCCGATGAGCTGGTCGCCCACCGCGGCCCAGGTGCGGCCCTCGACCATGGCATGTCCGGCGGCGCCGTAGGCCGCCCGCAGCGCGGGATCGGCGGCAAGTGTGCGCACCGCGTCCCGTACGGCGGCGCTGTCGCGCGGCGGGACCAGCAGCCCGGTGCGCCCGTGGGCGACCAGGTCGAGCGGTCCTCCGACGGCGGGCGCGACGACGGGCACTCCGCTGGCCATGGCCTCCTGCACGGTCTGGCAGAAGGTCTCGAAGGGGCCGGTGTGCGCGAAGACGTCCAGTGACGCGAAGATCCGCGCGAGTTCGTCACCGGTGCGCCGGCCGAGGAAGACCGCTCCGGGGAGCGCGCCCCGCAGGGTGGCTTCGCTGGGTCCGTCGCCGACCACGACGACCCGGACGCCGTCCAGTCCGCACACCCCGGAGAGCAGTTCGACCTGCTTCTCGGGGGCGAGCCGACCGACGTAGCCGACGATCAGTTCGCCGTTCGGCGCCAGTTCGCGGCGGAGCGCCTCGTCCCGGTGCTCGGGGCGGAAGCGGACCGTGTCGACGCCGCGCGCCCACAGCCGCACCCGGGGCACGCCGTGTGCCTCCAGGTCGTGCAGGGCCGCGCTGGACGGCGCGAGGGTCCGGTCGGCCGCCGCGTGCACGGAGCGGATGCGCCGCCACGCGGTGGCCTCGCCCGCGCTGATGTACGTACGGGCGTATCCGGCGAGGTCGGTCTGGTAGACGGCCACGGCGGGGATGCCGAGCCGGGAGGCGGCCGCCATGCCGCGGACGCCGAGGATGAAGGGGCTGGCCAGGTGGACGATGTCGGCGCGGTGTTCGGTGATGGCCGCGGCGACGCGTCGGCTGGGGAGGGCGACGCGGACCTGGGGGTAGCCCGGGAGCGGGAGGGAGGGGACGCGGACGACCGGGCACGGCGCCAGGGCGTCGGGGCCGCTCCCGGCGGGGGTCACTCCCGGTTCAGGGGAAGCCGGGAACCTGGGGGAGGTGGCCGGGGCGACGACCAGGGGAGCGTGACCGCGATCGACGAGGTGCCGGGCGGTCTGGAGCGCGCAGTGGGCCACGCCGTTCACATCGGGGGGAAAGGATTCGGTCACGATGACGACACGCATACGGGTGTTCTCGCCGCACTGGACGTGGCCGCGTCAACGTGGATCTTTGCGAACGATGAACGTCCCGTGAGCGTTGCACTCCGCCCCCGTCCAGGTCAGCCCCCGTCCACGCACCCCTGACTCCCGGGTCACCGAACGTTCATACGGCCGGCATGTCAGGCCCGATCCGGCTCCGTACCGCTGTCTGGACCTCGGCCTCCTCGGCCGGATCGGCGGCCAGCCGGCGCAGCTGATCCACCACGCGCGCGTCACCCGTCTCGGCGTGCCGGGCGGCGGTCTCGCGGGTGGTCTCCTCGCAGTCCCACAGGCACTCGACGGCGAAGCCGGCGGGGAAGGAGGGATCGGTGACGGCCAGGGCGCGGGCGGCGCGCTGACGCAGATGCGAGGACGCGGTCTCCCGGTAGATGTGCCGCAGCACGGGGGCGGCGCAGGCGATGCCGAGCCGTCCGGTGCCGTCGACGAGGGTCCACAGGGTCGGCGCGTCGGGGCCCTCGCCCCGCACCGCCTCGCGCAGGGCGGCCAGCACGAGGTCCCGGTCCTGCGCCCCGCCCCGGCAGGCGAGCATGCGGCCGGCGGCGGCGCCGAGCGGGTCGGGCCGGTGCGCCCAGCCCCGCGCGCGGTCGACCGCGGCGACGCTCCGCATCCGTTCGAAGGCGTCGACGGCGGCCTCGGCGACGGCCGTCGGACCGGCCGCGACCGCTGCCTCGATCAGGTCGAGGGCGTCCGGATCATTGCTGTCGGCGAGATAGCGCAGGGCCGTGCAGCGGGCCCCCTCGGTGCCCTGGCGCGCGGCCTCGACGATCTCGGGACGGTCCTCCGGCCCGGCGACGGCGGTCAGGCAGCGGGCGGCCGGGACGTGCAGCGCGGCTCCGCGGTCGATGCCCTGCTGGGCCCACTCGAAGACGGCGCGGACACTCCAGCCCGGGCGGGGTCCCGTGGGCCGCATCTGGCGCTGCCAGCGGTCGAAGGACCCGGCTTCCTGGGCGGCACGCACGCGTGCCGCGACGGATGCGCGGGGGTCGTCGGCCCACAGCCGCCAGGGCCGTGGCTCGAAGGAGTCGCGTACGGCGGTGGCGAGGGCGGCCTCGCCCTCCGCGTCGGCCGGGAAGCGGGCGAGCACGGGGACGGCGAGGGCGCGCAGGCCCGCGTCGTCGTCGCGCAGGGCCAGTTCGTCGAGGGCCCAGGCCCAGTTGGTGCCGGCGGCGGCGTACCTGCGCAGCAGCGCGAGCGCGTCCAGCCTGCCGTAGGAGGCGAGATGTCCGAGGACCGCGAGGGCGAGCCCCGTGCGTGACTCGCAGTCGTCGAGGACGTCCTCGGCGTCGAAGAGGTGCCGCTCGATCTCGTCGAGCTCACCGCTCAGATCGAGGTAGAGACGGGCGTAGTACAGGGAGCGGTTCTCCACCTGCCAGTCATGGCGGGGGTCTCGCAGAACGCAGTGGTTCAGTGCCGCGAGCGCTTCGGCTCGCGGTGCGGTGAGCGCGTGCAGCGTGCCGTCGCCGCGGCCCCTCTGGAGCAGGCCGAGCAGGGTTCCGCTGGGCGCTATGACCGGATCGAACATGGGAAACAGCCTCACATCAAGCGTCGACGCAACCGGGATCCTGCATTACCTGGCCGCGTGACAACACGTCGGAGCGCCCGCCGTCTCTTGCTTGCTGTAGACCATCTTCCTCTGCCTCTCGTCGGTGGCCCATGCGGGCCGCGTCACGGCCCGCGCGGTGCGGCAACTTCTGCCCAGCCATCGCGTCCGTGAATCACGTCGTCATGATGACCCGGCGGTTCTTCCTGCCGCGACCGTATTTCCGGCGGCCCCGTTCCGCCTCCCTTTTTTCTTGCGTTTCGCCTGGTCAGAGCGTTCGGTTCAGTGCGCTCCGAACAGTTCGAGCAGGTCCGTCTTGGCGAACATGCGCGCCGTGTCGACGGCCGAGGGGGTGCCCGCGGCCGGATCGGCGCCGGCCGCCAGGAGGACCCTGATGACGGCTTCCTCACCCTTGAAGACGGCTCCGGCGAGCGGGGTCTGACCCCGGTCGTTGATGCGGTCGGCCTCGGCGCCGCGCTCCAACAGGGCGCCGACCGCCTCCGCGTGACCGTGGTAGGCGGCGAGCATCACGAGCGAGTCGCCGCGGTCGTTGGTGAGGTTGGCCGGAACGCCCGCGTCCACATACGCCACGAGCGTCTCCGTCTCGCCGCGTCGCGCAAGATCGAAGATCTTGGTCGCCAGCTCCACGACCTCGGGGTCGGGGGCTTCACTCATCGGCCGGACCGCCTCTCACTGCAACCGTTCGGGTGAATCGACAGGGTACTGGCTCCGACGGCACATGACAGGCACCGCCCGCGGCAAAGATCACAAAGGGTGCATCGGGAGCAAGAGACCAGCTCAGGCGGCCCAAGAGGGCTCCACCAGGTGAGTGAAATCTTCCGAAATTCACCCTGTTGCACCTTTTATCGTATGGATACATGCTGTGATCCTGGAACAACTCATGGTGACTGTCCCCACGAACCAGGAGAGATCAAATGATTCTGTCCATGTCAGGCGTCGTCCTTCTCGGCATCATCGTCTTCCTCTTCTTCAAGAAGGACGGACTGAAGGCGTCGCACGCCCTGGTGGCCGCACTCTTCGGCTTCTACCTCGCGAGCACGGCCATCGCGCCGAGCATCAAGGCCGGCGGGGAGAGCCTCGCGGGCCTCCTCGGCGGGATCAAGTTCTGACGACGTCCCCACCTCGTACGCACCTTCAGGAGACAGCAGTGGCTCGGCGCCCTCTCCCCCGCATCCTCAGCAATGGCACCGCACAGATCGCCAAGAGCCGGGAGCTGGCCCGGACGGCAGCCGACAGCGCCACCGATGTCCTCCATCCACTGATCACGGTCACCCGTGGACTGCGCCGGCTGGCAGCCGCCGGACGGCGCAAGTGGGCCGCCACCCCCAAGGACCGGCGCGGGCCGCTGCTGTTCCTGGTGGCCTCGGTGATCCTGGTCGTGGCCCTGGTGCCGTACGGACCGCTGCTCGCCGTCATCAGCCTGATGGCGGCGGCAGCCTGGACCGGCCGGGACCGCACCCCACCGCCCCCGACCGGTCCCGACGAGGCACAGACGGGACGTCTCCAGTCCCTCTACGAGGCCCTCGTCCCGTACTTCTCCGCGGCCGAGGACCCCGATCCCCTCTACGCCCACGGCGGCGACTGGGAGAAGGCCTTCGACGCGTACGACTTCGACGACGACGGCCGCGTCTCCCGTCTCCTCGTCCGCTACCCGGCGTACTTCACGGACGGCGAGCCGGACTCCCGCGCCCGTATCGAGCAGCTTCTGCACGCCAAGTCGGGTCGCGGCCGTGAGTACCACTTCGACTGGGACGAGGAGGGCAACGAACTCACCGTCACGGTCCTGCCGCCCCTCCCCACCGACATCGCCGCCCAGCGCTTCGTCACCGCGCCCGGCGAGACGGTCCTCGGCTTCACCGATCCGGCCGACGTCCAGCGCACACTCCCCCTCACCTACGGCGAGGAACAGCGCGACGTCCCGCCGGTCGTCTGGCGCACGGGCGCCCGTTCCACCGAACCGCACCTGCTGATCGCGGGCGAACCGGGCACCGGCACGACCACCCTCCTGCGCTCCATCGCCCTGCAGTCCCTCCGGTACGGCGATGTCGTCATCGTCGACGGCGGAGGCACCGGCGAGTACGCGTGCCTCACCGGGCGCGACGGTGTGCTGGCCGTCGAGTCCTCGGCGACCGGGGCGCGCGGCAGTCTGGAATGGGCGGCGCACGAGACGGAGCGGCGGCTGACCGCCGCGAACCGCGCCCGTCAGGCGGGGCATCCCGCCCCCGACGACATCAAGAACCCGCTGTGGATCCTGCTGGACCGGCCGAGCGCGCTCGGTCACCTGGCCGCCGCCGACGGACGGGGGGACCCGCAGGACCTGCTCCAGATCCCGCTGCGGCACGGCCGCGCGGCGGGCGTCACGGTGGTGGTCGCCGAGCACTTCGAGCACCTCGACCTCCTCAGCGACGCGGTACGCCAGCACACCCGCGCGCGCGTGGTGCTCGGGCCGGCCTCGGCCGCCCAGCTGGAATCGATCCTGGGAGCGCCCCCGCACACCACGCCGACCCGGGACGTCCCGCCCGGCCGCGGCTACGCCCGCCTGGGCACGGGGCCCGTCCTGCGCCTCCAGGTCCCGGCGACACCGGACCCGTACGACGACGCGACGAGTGAGACGCACCGGCGGGCGGTGCTCGACCTCCTCCCGGAGCGGACCACTCCGGGAGACACGGCACAGGCGCCCTCGGAGGTCGCCGGGGTCGCCGAAGTCGCCGTGGCGGAGGGGTAGGGGCACCTCCCCCAAGGTCTTCTCGCGCGCGGGCCGGAGACTCCTGGTGAGTCTCCGGCCCGTCCGTCATGCGTGCCGCTCCGTCGTCCGCCGCTCCGTCGTCCGTGCCGCTCCTGGTCCGAGCCGTCAGGCCACGAACGTCCGCGGTCCTTCGTCCCCTCCGCTCGCGCCGGTCTCCACCAGCCGGGCCGCCGCGGCCAGCCGCGTCGCCGCCTCCTCCGCGACCGCCCCGCCCACGGTGAACGGCAGCCGCACGTACCCCTCGAAGGCGCCGTCCACCCCGAACCGGGGTCCCGAGGGCACGCGCACGCCGACGCGCTCACCGACCTCGGCCAGCCGCGAACCGGACAGACCGCCCGTGCGCACCCACAGGGTGAGGCCTCCGTGCGGCACCGAGAACTCCCACCGGGGCAGCTCCCTGCGGACGGCCGCGACGAGGGCGTCGCGGTTCTCGCGGGCCTGGCCGCGCCGGATGTCGACCGCCTGCTCCCAGCCCCCCGTGCTGAGCAACCAGTTCACGGCGAGCTGCTCCAGCACGGGCGTGCCCAGGTCGGCGTACGCGCGCGCGGCGACCAGGCTGCGGATGACGTCGGGGGCCGCCCGCACCCAGCCGATCCGCATACCCGCCCAGAAGGCCTTGCTCGCCGAGCCCACGGTGATCACGGTCGAGCCCGCCGGGTCGAAGCCGCACACGGGACGCGGCATCTCCAGGCCCTCGTCCAGATGGAGTTCGCTCATCGTCTCGTCGACGACCAGGACGGTGCCCGCCGAGCGCGCCGCGTCCACCAGGCCGCGCCGCTGGTCCTCGCCGGCGAGCGCCCCGGTGGGGTTGTGGAAGTCGGCGACGACGTAGGCGAGCCGGGGGGCCGCGTCACGCAGGACCTGGCGCCAGCGGTCCATGTCCCAGCCGGCCAGCCCCTCGGCCATCGCGACGGGCACCAGCCGGGCACCGGCCTCGCGCATCAGCTGGAGGATGTTGGCATAGGAGGGCGACTCGACGGCGATGCGCTCACCGCGGCCGGCGAAGAGATGACAGATCGCGTCGATCGCGCCCATCGCTCCGGTGGTCACCATGATCTGCTCGGGCATGGTCGGGATGCCGCGCGCCGTGTACCGCTCGGCGAGCATGGCGCGCAGCGCGGGCAGTCCGGCGGGGTAGTCGCCGTGCGTGTGCGCGTACGGCGGCAGCTCTTCCAAGGCGCCCCGCACGCTGCGGGTCAGCCACGGCTCGGGAGCGGGGAGCGCCGCGCAGCCGAGATCGATCATCGAACCGAGGGTCTCGGGAGGCAGCGGCTCCAGACCGCGCGCGGGCAGCGGATTTCCGGCGGGGACCGCGGTCCAGCTGCCGGCTCCGCGGCGGGACTCCAGGAAGCCCTCGGCCCGCAGCGCCTCGTAGGCCGCGGCGACGGTCGTGCGGCTGACGGACAGGGCCAGCGCCAGCTCCCGCTCGGCGGGCAGTCGCGCGGCGACCGGGACCCGCCCTTCGAGCACGAGCAGGCGGACACCGTCGGCGAGCGCGCGATACGCGGGCGGACGGCGGGTGCCCGGCCCCGCGGGGCGCTCCTGCTGGGAGTTGAGGAGCCGGGCGAGCTGTGCGGCCCCCACCGCCGAAGTCCACTGCGCCATGATTCCAGTCCACCTTCCCCGAATTGGCCATGGATGCGACCACTTCTCAAGCCACAGAGTGTCATGCGCCAGGCCACTACCACCACTGGGGGCATCCCGTGTCCAGACGTTCCGAGTCCGCACCTGCCGAGGCTCCCGGACCAGGACGGCTTCCACGCCGCCTCGTCCAGCTCTACGCCGGCCTCGCCCTGTACGGCGCGAGCTCGGCGCTCCTCGTGGAAGCGGGTCTCGGGCTGGAGCCGTGGAACGTGCTGCACCAGGGCCTCGCCGAGCTGACCGGTCTGACGATCGGCGTGGTGTCGATCATCGTGGGCGCCGCGGTGCTGCTCCTGTGGATCCCGCTGCGCCAGCGCCCCGGCCTGGGCACCGTCTCCAACGTCTTCGTGGTCGGCATCGCCATGGACGGCACCCTCGCGCTGGTCCCGGACGCGCACGCCCTGGCCGTACGGATTCCGCTGCTGGTGGCGGGCATCGTGCTGAACGGCGTGGCGACGGGCCTGTACATCTCCGCCAGCTTCGGCCCGGGTCCCCGCGACGGTCTGATGACGGGACTGCACCGGCGTACGGGCCGCTCGGTCCGGCTGGTGCGCACGGTCCTCGAGGTGGCCGTCGTCGCGACCGGCTTCGCGCTCGGCGGCACGGTCGGCGTCGGCACGGTGCTGTACGCCGTCGCCATCGGGCCCCTCGCCCAGCTCTTCCTGCGCGTGTTCGCCGCCCGTCCGGCACCGGCCGGCAGCGCTGTCGTTGCCACCGGTCGACCGGAGCGCGCCATACTGCCCGGGTGAGCTTCCGCACCCTTCACCCGTACCTCGACCATCCCGGCCCGATCCCCTTCGCGCACCGCGGCGGGTCGGCGGACGGTCTGGAGAACACACTGACCCAGTTCCGGCGGGCGGAGAACGCCGGCTACCGCTACATCGAGACCGATGTCCACGCCACGGCGGACGGCAGGCTGGTCGCCTTCCACGATGCGACCCTCGACCGCGTGACGGACGGCGCGGGCCGGATCGCGGACCTCCCCTGGGACGACGTACGCCAGGCGCGCGTGGCGGGCCAGGAGCCGGTACCCCTCTTCGAGGAGTTGCTCGAGACCTTCCCCGATGTGCGCTGGAACGTCGACGTCAAGGCCGAACCCGCTCTCCTCCCGCTGCTCGATCTGATCGACCGCAGCGACGCCTGGGACCGGGTCTGCGTCGGTTCGTTCTCGGAGGCGCGCGTGGTCCGAGCCCAGCATCGGGCCGGGCCGCGCCTGGCCACGTCCTTCGGCACCCGCGGGGTGCTCAACCTGCGGCTGCGCTCGTGGGGCGCACCGGCCGCGGTGCGCCGCTCCGCCGTCGCGGCCCAGGTGCCCGAGACCCAGTCGGGTGTGCCGGTGGTGGACCGCCGCTTCGTAAGGGCCGCCCACGCGCGCGGGCTCCAGGTGCATGTCTGGACCGTGAACGAACCGGAACGCATGCACCGGCTCCTGGACCTGGGAGTCGATGGCATCATGACCGATCACATCGACACGCTGCGCAAGGTCCTGGAAGACCGGGGCACCTGGTTCTGAGCCTCCTCGCGCGGTCCTGCACGGAGAAGCGAGGGCACGGGTGAGCACGGACACCGTGCGGGCGGGGGCGGCCGAGGAGGCCGCCGAACGCCGGCGAGAACAACGCGGCTGGTACTTCTACGACTGGGCCTGCTCCGTCTATTCGACGAGCGTGCTCACCGTGTTCCTGGGCCCCTATCTGACAGCGGTGGCCAAGCACGCGGCGGACGCGGACGGGTTCGTCCATCCCGTGGGGGTCCCGGTCCGCGCCGGTTCCTTCTTCGCGTACGCGGTCTCCGCCTCCGTCATCCTGTCGATCTTCGTGATGCCGATCGCGGGCGCGGCCGCCGACCGTACGGGCCGCAAGAAGCCGCTGCTCGCCGCGGCGGCCTATCTGGGCGCCGGAGCCACCGCGGGCATGTTCTTCCTGGACGGCGACCGCTATCTGCTGGGCGGACTGCTGCTGATCGTCGCGAACGCCTCGCTGGCCGTCTCGATGGTCCTCTACAACTCGTACCTGCCGCAGATCGCCCCGCCCGAGGAGCGCGACGCCGTCTCCTCCCGGGGCTGGGCCTTCGGATACGCGGCGGGCGCGCTGGTCCTGGTCGCGAACCTGATCCTGTTCACGGCCCATGACCGCTTCGGCGTCTCCGAGGCGACGGCCGTGCGGATCTGTCTCGCCTCGGCGGGTGTCTGGTGGGGCGCCTTCACCCTCGTACCGCTGAGGCGGCTGCGCGACCGCCGTACGGCCTCCACCGGACAGGCGTCCACGCACGGATGGCGGCAGCTGGCCGCCACGCTGCGCGACATGCGCGGCAAACCGCTCACGCTCTCCTTCCTGCTCGCCTACCTCATCTACAACGACGGCATCCAGACGGTCATCTCCCAGGCCTCGGTCTACGGCTCCGAGGAGCTGGGCCTCAGCCAGTCGACCCTGATCGTGGCCGTACTCCTGGTCCAGGTGCTCGCGGTCGGGGGCGCACTCGGCATGGGCCGGCTGGCCCGCACGTACGGCGCGAAACGCACCATCCTCGGTTCGCTCGTCGCCTGGACGCTCACCCTCGGCGCCGGGTACTTCCTGCCCGCGGGCGCGCCCGTGTGGTTCTTCGTCCTCGCCTCCGGCATCGGACTGGTCCTGGGCGGCAGCCAGGCGTTGTCGCGCTCCCTGTTCTCGCATCTCGTACCGAGCGGCAAAGAGGCCGAGTACTTCTCGGCGTACGAGATGAGCGACCGCGGAATGAGCTGGCTCGGCCCGCTGCTGTTCGGGTTGACCTACCAGCTGACGGGAAGCTATCGGGACGCCATCATCTCGCTCGTGGTCTTCTTCGCCCTCGGATTCGTCCTGCTCGCGCGGGTCCCGATCCGGCAGGCGATCCGCGACGCGGGCAATCCCGTACCCGAGAGGATTTAGCGTCCGGGGCCAAAGAGCGGTAGTGTACGCGTTTGGCCTGCCTGGCGTACCGTTACTGCGCGTCAATGACACTGAAGCGTTGGGTGACATCTGATGCAAGATGTGACAAACCGGGCGACGGTGGGTACAACAAGGGGCGGCTACGACGGCGACGCATGACCCGTAACGGGAATCTTTACCGCCGACCGGACGTTGACCGGATGACGACGACAGCGACACCTGTCCTGTGGGCGACAAGCCCGGGAGGCACGATTCATGAGTGAGCGAGCTCTTCGCGGCACACGCCTCGTAGTGACCAGCTATGAGACGGACCGCGGCATCGACCTGGCCCCGCGCCAGGCCGTGGAGTACGCATGCGAGAAGGGGCACCGATTTGAGATGCCCTTCTCGGTGGAGGCCGAAATTCCGGCGGAGTGGGAGTGCAAGGTCTGCGGGGCCCAGGCACTTCTCGTCGACGGCGACGGCCCTGAGGAGAAGAAGGCGAAGCCCGCGCGCACGCACTGGGACATGCTGATGGAGCGGCGCACTCGCGAGGAGCTCGAAGAGGTCCTCGAGGAGCGTTTGGCCGTTCTTCGCTCCGGCGCGATGAACATCGCGGTGCATCCGCGGGACAGCCGCAAGTCCGCGTAACCCCTCCGAGGGTTGAGCGGCATACACAACGCACGCCGAGACCGCGGGCACCGTACGTCACGTACGGGGTCCGCGGTCTCGTGCGTTGCGGTGAGTTCCCGGGCGCCGTTCGCCGTATGCCGGCGGGCAGTGGCGGCCCGGCGCGCCGCGCGTCGGGCGACTCGGCTCGGCCGGGCCCACTGCGCTCGACCGGGCCCACTGCCGGACACGACGG
>NZ_JBHWVI010000142.1:0-23136 GCF_042737005.1 Streptomyces sp. NPDC060027 | reverse complement strand
CGAGTGGTGTCCACACCCCGCTGCGCGGCTTCACCGCCGACGTCGCCGACGACCACTCCGTACGCGCGGCCGTCCAGGCGGCGGCCTCTTGAAGCTGACCTCGGTCATCGGACGGCCACCTCCAACTCCTTGGTGCGGTGCGGGGCGTCACCGACGACCGCGCCGCTACGGCCCGTGAGTTTGCGGATGGTCGGAGGCATGAGAGGCCCCTCTCGAGGGTTTGGGCGCACCAGGTGCTGAGGAGTCGGAGTGAACGGGTGACGACGGCGATGAACGGCCACGAAGCCGGTACCCGGTCCGGTCGCGGACGCGAGGACCTCGACGACTGCGCGGGGCGTACCGGACGAGGGTCAGGCTGTGTGGTGACGAGTCGTGCTGCCGGGCCGGCCGGTGTGCGCCGTCCGGGATGTGCTGCGGAAGTCCCGCCCGGCCCACGCCACTTGCACGAGGTGCCCTTGGCCCGTAACTGACGGCCCATCCCCGCGCCCACCTTGAGCTGCGCCGCACCCACTTCTCCCCAGGGAGAGGGAGCAGGAGCGCGGCGAGGAGCGCGGGGGGAAGAAGAGGGCAGTCATGCGGCGGACACCGCGGTACCCCGGGAGACACCGCTGCGGCGGCATCGCACCGCAGCTTGCGAGGTCAGGCCTTCGGAGCGGATCGACGGCTGCCGAGGACCGCTTCGCGGATCAGCTGCGCGCCTTGAGGGTCAACGACAACAGAACGCGCTGGAGACGTGCGCCAGGTCGATGTGGCGCCTCCGAGTCAAATCCACGCGCGGCTTCATGGAACGTGAGTTGAGCAGACACCCGCACGGTCGGTCAACAAGTTTCGGACAGGTCTCACATTGCGGAAACGTGGAACCGGCCCGCTCTGGAGACCGAAGTCGAGGACGGCGGCACATGGCAGACGGCCCCTGCGCCGAGGGTGCGGAGGTCGGCGCCCGCTCCGCTGCGGGTCGCGTCCCGCAGCGCCCCGCGCCCCTCCCCCGGACCGGCAGCAGCTGGCACATCTCCCCACCGGCCGCCGGAAACCCCAGGTCAGTGGCGTGTTTGGTCAGGCATCAGGTGGCGCAACACTTCAGCAACACGACTATCCCTATCGGATCGCTAGGGTTCGACCCGTGCCTCCCACCGACCGCATCCGAGACCACGCCGGCCAGGGCGCGACCACCGTCGCCGCCCACCGAGCGCGGCGCCGACTGCGCGCCGATCAGGCCCGGCAGCTTGCCGACCTCCTCCGCCACCAACTCCTCACCGGCGGCTTCCCCACCGGCACGCTGCCGCACGAGTCGACCCTCGCCGCGGACTACCGGGCTTCCCGCAACACCGTCCGCCAGGCCCTCGACCTCCTGCGGGCCGAAGGCCTCGTCGAACGCCAACCCGGCGTCGGCACGGTGGTCGTCGCCCGGAAGTACCCCCACGGCCTCGACCGCCTGATGGGCCTCGCCGAAACCCTCCGTGAACACGGCCGGGTCACCAACGAGGTCCGTACGGTGGGCCCCGCCCCGGCACCCGCCCCCGTCGCCGAGCGCCTTCATGTCCCGCCCGGCACAGACGTCCTCTACATCGAACGCCTGCGCCGCCTGGGTGGCCTCCCCCTGTCTCTCGACCTCACCTACATCCCCCTGGATATCGGCAGCGCCCTGCTCGGCGCCGACCTCGAGAACACCGACGTCTTCCGTCTCCTGGAAGCCATCACCGGCCGGCCCCTCGGTCACGCCGAGATCACCCTGGAGGCGGTCACGGCCGACGCCCACTCCGCCGCCGTGCTCGAAGCCCCGCGCGGCGCGGCCGTCCTCATGCTGGAACGGCTCACGCACCTCGCCGACGGCCGCCCGGTCGACCTGGAGTTCATCCGATTCCGCGGCGACCGCATCACGATGAGCGGCCTCCTGCACCGGTCGCTCTGACCTCACCCTTCCCCTCCGCACGACCTTCCAGGAGACAGCCATGCCCTTGGCACCCCAGCGGGCCGACGTGCCCGTGACCATCGACCAGTCGAAGTGCATCGACGGCTGCACGCTCTGCGTGGACATGTGCCCGCTGGACTCCCTCGCCATCGACGACGGCAGCGGCAAGGCGTACATGCACGTCGACGAGTGCTGGTACTGCGGCCCGTGCGCGGCCCGCTGTCCCACCGGAGCCGTCACGGTCAACATGCCCTACCTGCTCCGGTGAGAGGCCCTGAACTCCCATGAAATACACAGCAGTTGCCGCAAGCACTCTCCTTCTCCTCTCCCTCACGGCCTGCGGCGGCAACGCCGCGGCGGGAGGCGACGGCTCCACCGTCACCGTCACCGTCGGCTACCAGTCCAAGACCATCAACACGGTCACGGCCGGCACCCTCCTGCGGTCCCTCGGCTATTTCGAGAAGGACCTCAACGCCCTCCACGACGGCCACACCTACAAGGTCGACTGGCAGGACTACGCCACCGGTGCCCCCATCACCGCCCAGATGACCGCCGGGAAGATCGACATCGGCTCGATGGGTGACTTCCCTCTTCTGATCAACGCGGCCCGGGGCAAGCAACTCGGCCGCCCCACCCACCTCGTCTCGGTCACCGGCTACAACCTCCGCGGTGGCCTCAACACCATCGTCACCGCCCCCGACTCCCAGCTCGGCTCCCTCGCGGACCTCAAGGGCAAGAAGGTCTCGACGAGCATCGGCTCGGCCGCCGACGGCACACTCATCCGTGCCCTGCAACGCGCCGGCATCGACCCCGACGAGGACATCCAGAAACTCAACCAGCAACCGGCGGTGGGGGCGTCAGCCCTCTCCGGGGGCAGCGCGGACGCGCTGTCGCAGTTCGTCGCCTGGCCGGGCCTGCTCGCCTACCAGGGCAAGGCCAAGGCCCTGTACGACGGGGCCCAGTTGAACCTGCCGACCTTCCACGGTGTCACCGCGCGCGAGGAGTTCGCCAAGAAGCGGCCCGCCGTCCTGGAAGCCTTCCTCAAGGCGCAGGCAGAGGCGACGGACTATCTCAACGCCCACCCCGCCCCCGCCGCCGAGAAGGTCGCCGAGGCCACCGGCCTGCCCGCCGAGGTCGTCTACCTCTACAACGGCGCCCACGGCATCGCCACCTTCGCTCCGGCGATCAAACCGCAGCTCGTCTCCGCCCTGAAGCAGGACGTGTCGATCCTCAGGTCGGCGAAGCTCACCGGCGACGTGGACGTGGACGCCTTCGTCGACGACCGGTACGTCAGGAGGGCCCTCGGACCCGCCTACGCCGTGCGTCTCGCCGCGACGCCCGCACCGGTCGCGAGCGAGGTGTGGCCGAAGGGCGCCGAGCAGACTCGTACTCTCAAGTCCCCTTCAGCGCTGCTGAGTTACGTCAGTCGGCACAAGGACGCGATCCGCGCCGCCTACGTACCCGACGCCACCACCGGCACCCCGTGGTTCGCCGACAAGGCGGTCTGGGTGACCGACGGTGACCGGCTCCTCCCCTTCGTCACACCGGCGACCGCGAAGGCGTACGTGGCCGAGCACGGCGGCGCCCGCGTCATCACGTACGCCGACGCACTGCGGCGGGCGTCATGACCCCGGACGCGCACCGGGCCGGACGGTTCACGCCCCGGTATCCGCGGCGGGCGGGCCGGTTCGCACTGCGCCTCGGCTCGCTGGCGGCCGCCCTCGGCCTCTGGCAGCTGCTGACCAGCCTGAACGTCGACCTGTGGCTGCGCTTCTCACAGTTCCCCACGGTCGCCGATGTGGCACGCACCTTCACCGAACGCCTGTCCGGCGCCGACTTCTGGACGGACCTCACCGACAGCCTGACCCGCATCCTCACCGGCTTCCTGCTCGCCGCCGTCCTGGGCGTGGCCACGGGTGTGCTCGTCGCCCGCTCCCGCCTCGCCGAGGACCTGCTCGGCCCGCTGCTGGAGGTGATCCGGCCCATCCCGGCCATCGCCCTCGTCCCCGTGGCGATCCTCCTCCTGCCCTCCAACGAACAGGGCATCGTCTTCATCACCTTCACCGCCGCCTTCTTCCCCGTCCTGGTCTCCACCCGGCACTCCGTCCGCGCGCTGACCCCGGTGTGGGAAGAGGCGGTGCGCACCATGGGCGGCGGCCGCCTGAGGATCCTCGGGTCGGTCGTCCTGCCGGGCGCGCTGCCCGGCATCTTCGGCGGCCTGTCGGTCGGCCTCGGCGTCTCGTGGATCTGCGTCATCTCCGCCGAGATGATCTCCGGCCAGTACGGCGTCGGCTACCGCACCTGGCAGGACTACACGATCGTCAACTATCCGGGTGTGTTCGTCGGGATGGTGACGATCGGTGTCCTCGGCTGGGTCACCTCCACGGCCGTGGAGCTCCTGGGCCGTCGCCTGACCCGCTGGCTGCCGCGTACGTCGTACGTGCCCGGGGTGCGGGTCCCGCGGCGGGTGCGCGATGCCGGCACCCCCGTACCCGTAGCACCCAGGACCGAGGAGGACGTGCCCCATGACCAGCTTGTCTGACGTCCGTCCACCGTCGCGCACGGGGGCGGGGCTCGCCCTGCGCGGCGCCACCCTCGGTCGCCCGGGCGCGCCCGTGCTGGACCGGGTGGACCTCGACGTGGCTCCCGGCGAGATCCTCACCGTCGTCGGTCCCTCCGGCTGCGGCAAGTCGACGCTGCTGCGCACGCTGGCCGGGCTGCTGGCTCCCCTCGCCGGAGAGGTCGTCCAGGACACGTGCCGGCTGACGGGCCCTTCCGCCGACCGTGCCCTGATCTTCCAGGAGGACGCTCTCCTGCCCTGGCGCACCTTGCGCGCGAACGTCGAACTGCCGCTCGCCATCGCGGGGTTGCCCCGAGCCGAACGCCGCGCGCAGGCCGAGTCCTGGCTCTCCCGGGTCGGGCTCGCCGAGCAGTCCCGACAGTTGCCGCACCGCGTCTCCGGCGGCCAGCGCCAGCGCGCACAACTGGCCCGCGCCCTGGCGCCGGCGCCGCGCGCCGTCCTCATGGACGAGCCCTTCGGCGCCCTCGACGCCCAGACCCGCGCCGGGATGCAGGATCTGCTGGTGGAGGTGTTGCGGGGCACGGGCGCGACCGTCGTGTTCGTCACCCACGACGTCGACGAGGCGCTGTTCCTCGGGGACCGGGTGGCGCTGCTCGGCTCCGGCCGGCTCGCCGCACTGCGCGCCGTGCCTCGCCCGCGCGACCGCACCGCGCACGACGAACCGGCGCGCGTGGCACTGCGACGCGACGTCCTCTCCTCGCTCGGTACCTGAAAGGCACATCGGTGACCACTCCCGTGAACACCCCCCTGGAGATCCCCGCCCTCGGCGACGCCGAGGAGCTGAGCTGCGACGTCCTCGTCATCGGGGGCGGCACGGCCGGCACCATGGCGGCGCTGACCGCCGCCGAACACGGCGCGCACGTGATCCTGCTGGAGAAGGCCCACGTCCGCCACTCCGGCGCCCTCGCCATGGGCATGGACGGCGTCAACAACGCGGTCGTCCCGGGCCGCGCCGAACCCGACGACTACGTCGCCGAGATCACCCGCGCCAACGACGGCATCGTCGACCAGGCCACCGTCCGCCAGACCGCGACCCGCGGCTTCGCCATGGTGCAGCGCCTCGAGTCGTACGGGGTGAAGTTCGAGAAGGACGAGCACGGCGAGTACGCGGTCCGCCAGGTGCACCGCTCCGGCTCGTACGTGCTGCCCATGCCGGAGGGCAAGGACGTCAAGAAGGTCCTGTACCGGCAGCTGCGCCGGCGTGAGATGCGGGAGCGGATCCGCATCGAGAACCGGGTGATGCCGGTGCGCGTGCTGACAGTGCGGGGGCAGGCCGTGGGGGCGGCGGGATTCAACACGCGTACAGGGCGGTTCGTCACCGTCCGCGCGGGCGCCGTGATCCTGGCGACCGGCGCCTGCGGCCGGCTGGGCCTGCCCGCCTCCGGCTACCTGTACGGCACGTACGAGAACCCGACCAACGCTGGCGACGGCTACGCCATGGCGTACCACGCGGGCGCCGAACTCACCGGCATCGAGTGCTTCCAGATCAACCCGCTGATCAAGGACTACAACGGTCCGGCCTGCGCCTACGTGGCGAACCCCTTCGGCGGCTACCAGGTCAACCGGCACGGCGAACGCTTCGTCGACTCCGACTACTGGTCCGGGCAGATGATGGCCGAGTTCGCGGCCGAGGTGGCGTCCGACCGCGGCCCGGTGTACCTGAAGCTGAGTCACCTGCCGGAGGAGTCGGTCGCGGCACTGGAGTCGATCCTGCACTCGACCGAGCGCCCGACCCGGGGCACGTTCCACTCCGGCCGCGGCCACGACTACCGCACGCACGACATCGAGATGCACATCTCCGAAATCGGTCTGTGCGGCGGCCATTCGGCTTCGGGCGTACGCGTGGACGACCACGCCCGTACGACCGTGCCGCGACTGTACGCCGCCGGAGACCTGGCCTGCGTCCCGCACAACTACATGATCGGCGCGTTCGTGTTCGGCGATCTGGCGGGCGCGGACGCGGCCCGGTACACGGCGTACGAGGGCGAACTGCCGTCCGGCCAGCTGCGCGAGGCTCACGACCTGATCTACCGCCCGCTGCGCAACCCGGACGGCCCGCCGCAGACCCAGGTCGAATACAAGCTGCGCCGCTTCGTGAACGACTACGTGGCCCCGCCGAAGTCCGGCGCCCGACTGTCACTCGCTCTGGAGGCGTTCGAGCGGATGCGCGACGACATCGCGGAGATGGGCGCCCGTACCCCGCACGAGCTGATGCGCTGCGCCGAGGTCACCTTCATCCGCGACTGCGCGGAGATGGCCGCGCGGGCGTCCCTGGCACGCACGGAGTCCCGGTGGGGCCTCTACCACGACCGCCTCGACCACCCTGAGCGCGACGACACCTCCTGGTTCCACCACCTCGACCTGTACAAGTCGCCGTCCGGGGCTATGGAGTTCACCACCCGTCCGGTGGCTCCGTATCTGGTGCCGGTCGACGGTTTCACTCCGGTCGGCGGCCCCTCCCGTCACCTCGGCGAGGTCCACCCTCAGCAGGTGGCGACGGCCGGGGCCCGGGAAGCGGCGCCGGTGACGATGGCGCACGGGACCTCACCGAGCGGCGCGACCGTCCACCGCGCCGCCGCCGCGGACGCGCCGACCACACCGCGCCTCCTCGAACTGATCTCGCTCGCGGAGGAGGAACCCGAACTGGCCTCCGTGGCTCCCTACTTGAGCGACGCCGATCCCACCGTCCGGCGGACCGCCGTCGGTGTCCTGACCGAGACCGTGCCGCCCGGCACCGGACCGGCCCTCGCCGCGGCACTCGTCGACGCCGACGCCGGCGTGCGCGCGGCCGCGGCCGGCTCATTGCGCGAACTCGTCGAGACGCTGCCGCCCGAACCGGCGCTGCGCGACGGCCTCGCCGCCGCCTTGTCCGGAGGAGACCCCATCGTGCGGGCCGCCGCACTGGACGTCCTGCGCGCCCTGCGTCTCGGTGACGCCGCGCTGTTCCGGGACTCGCTGTCGGACTCCGGCATCGCCGTCCGCATCGCGGCCGTGCGTGCGCTCGTGTCGGTCGACGCCACCGCGGAGGTGGCCCGCGCGGCCGGGGACCCGTCCCGCGAGGTCCGCGTCACGATCGCCAAGGCACTGGGCACCACCGCCGCGGGGCAGCCCGGCGACACCACACCGACGGGCCCCGAGCCCGGCGCGGCCCACTCGGCCCTGTCCGAGCTGATCGACGATCCGGACGCCCTGGTGCGTGCGGCCGCCTACGAGGCACTGGGCTCCACCGGCTGCCCGGCACCGCTGGACGCCCGCGCCGTGGCCGCCCTGTCCGATGCGGCCTGGCAGGTCCGGGCCGGCTCCGCCACAGCCCTGTCGTTCGCGGACCCCGGCTTGGCGATCCCGGCGCTGGCCAAGGCCCTCGCCGACCCGAACGCCGACGTACGCAAGGCCGCCGTACTGGCGTTGACCCGGCACCGTACCGCCGAGGACGCCCGCGCGGCCCTGGCCACGGCGACGGCCGACCCGGACGCGGATGTCCGGGCCTACGCGGCCCGAGCGCTGTGACGGCGCCGTGAGGATCAGTGAAGTCGCGCGACGCGCGGTTCGACGACGAAGGCGGTTCGCCACCCCGGGTCGTCGGGTTGATCACTCCTGACCGGCTCGCCGACGGCTACCGGCACCGCTCCGAGGACGACGAACCGGGCGGCGCGGGGAGTCGGTCGGCGGGCGCGCCGCGCGGGCGGATCAGCCCGCTCTCGTAGGCCAGGATGGTCGCTTGCACCCGGTCCCGGCCCTCGCGGCCTCCCTTCTCGCCGCCTCCAACGAACCTCCCCTGTGGGTCTATCTGTTGGCCTGCATGGGCTCGTGGCCCGCGAGCAGCGCCCTCCTCGACGCGTCCGTCTTCGCCTCCACCGTCGGGAACAGCGCCGTCGGCGAGTGGGCGGTGCGGCTCGCCGTCACCTCCGCGGCCACGGCTGTGTTGAGCTTCGGCGTCGACAAGGACGGTCGCGGGTCCCACGACCGCACCACCGACGGCCCCGCGTCCCCTGACCGACCGACTGAGCGGCGGCCGGCGCGATCCAGGTAGCGTGGCCGCCCTCAAGGCGCGGCGAGGCATCGCGGTGATGCCGCGGGTCTTCCTCAACTCCAGGGATCGAGGGCGAGCTTGCCGCGGGTCCGGCCCGCCTCGAGTTCCCGCAGTACCGTCGGCCCATCCGCCAGCGGGTGGACCTGGGGGGTGCCAGGCGGGTATACGCCCTCGGCGATGAGTGCCTCGATCTCGACGAGCAGTGATCGGTAGATGTCCGGGGCTTCGACCGCCAGCGCGCCGATGTGCAGGCCCTTGATCTGGGCCCGGTGCCGGAATACGAGGTCGTGCGTGGTCAGGGTGGCGTCTCCGGAAGCGGCGCCGAACACGACGACGCGTCCCACGAAGGGTCTGGCGACCGACAGGCTCGTCTCGAAGGTCGTTCTTCCCACGGATTCCAGGACCAGATCGACACCGCCCGTCAGGCGGGTGACCTCCTCGGCCAGGTCGGGACGTGCGCTGTCCAGGACCTCGTCGACACCGAGCGCTCTGACGGTGTCGTGCTTGGCTGGTGACGCCGTGCCGATCACGCGCGCACCGTAATGACGGGCGAGCCGTACGGCGATCTGGCCCACGCCCCCGGCGGCGGCGTGAATGAGCACGGTGTCAGCTGCCTTGATCTCCCCCAACGGCTTCAGTGCCGCCAACGCGGTCACCCCGTTCAGTACCAGGCCGAGAGCCTCGGCGTCCCTCCAACCTGAGGGGACAGGCAGTACGCCCGCGGCCGGCATCGTCATGTACTGCGCGAAGGCACCTGGGCCCATTCCGACGACACGGGTGCCCGTCCTCAACGGGCTCTGGATGCCAGGGCCGACGCCCACGACCTCACCGACGGCTTCGAAGCCCGCCACGTACGGCGCCTGTGGGCCCCCTCCATAGGTGCCACAACTCTGCATGACATCCGCGAAGTTGACACCGGCGGCGCCGACCCGGATCAGGTAGGCGCCGGGCCCAGGGACAGGGAGGCGACGTTCGATCGTGAGGGCCAAGTCCTTCGGCCCTCGGTGGGACCGCTGGACGAGTGCTCGCATTGTCCGCGCGGGGGCAGGGTGCCGCTCGTTGATCTCCATGCACGGAACGTAGAAGTCTCACGCTGGTGTCAAGGTCAAGTGGCGTTCACAGATCCGTGTGGCCGGCGTCGCGCAGGTAGGTGTCGAGTGCCGCCTGCTGCTCGCTGAGAAGGGCGATGCGGGCGGCGAGCCGATCGCGATAGCCGCGTACCTCCAGCAGGAACCGCGCACACTGCCCCCGCGCGTCGACTTCAGGTCCCTCCGTGAGGCGCGTCAAGGGTTCCCTGATCAGCCGCACGGGCAGCCCGGCTTCCAGCAGCGAACGGATGACCAGGACCCGGTCGATGGTGGCCGGGCAGTAGTCGCGGTACCCATTGCCGCAACGACCGGGGACGATCAGTCCCTCGTCCTCGTAGTGCCGCAACGATCTCGCACTCGCGCCGCTGACTCGGGAGGCTTCGCTGATCCTCATACCTGGAGGCAACGTCCGGACGCTCCGCGCTCTTCCAGCCCTCCGCACTCCGAGGCGGGAAAGGGGCGAGCGCCGCGCAGTCACCCCCCAAGCGGCCTCCGGCCGGTCGACCACCTTGCCGGCGGCTCCTCGCTCACGAAACAGGACAACAACTGCTGCGCTCCCGAATGCCGTTCGGCCGGGAGTCACCATCACGGAACCGGGCGCGGGATACGCGGATGCCGGCAGTGGTCCTGGCCGGGCACGGGCTGTACGCGTGGGGCGCCGATCCGCGGCAGGCCCGGCACCGCACGGAAGTCGTCGCATGGCCGCTGGAGTTGGAGCTCACGCGGCGCTGAGCGATGTCGGCCCCGCCACTCGGCCCGGAGCCATCCGATCGACCCATGTCCACGACTGCGTTTTCTTTACACCCACATGACGCTCCATTACGTGCCGTGGACGCGCCATGGCAGGGATATGACAAATGCTGTTTCCCCTTGTTCCCCCGGTCCGCGGTGTTCAACGGTAGGGAAACCGCAGGCGCCGACTCCGGCCCTCCGGCGATGTGTGCAGCGAAGCCCCATCGAGCCCGCACAGCGCGCCACCGATCGAGAAGGAACACTCGCGATGACACTGATCCGTACCACCGGGCGGCTGATCGCCGCGGCGATCACGACGACCCTCACCGCCGCCGCCCTGGGAGCGGGCACCGCGTTACCGGCGCACGCGGCCTCGGCCGAGGGCCGGGTGCTGCACGCCGGGTCGGCCACGGCCGTCGCCGGCAGCTACATCGTCACCCTCAAGAACTCGGCGGGCGTCAAGGCCGCCTCCGCCCCCGGGCGGAACCTGATATCCGGCTACGGCGGCAAGGTGAAGCGCACCTTCGGCTCCGCGCTCAACGGCTACACCGCGACCCTCACCGCCACCGAGGCCCGCAGACTCGCCGCCGACCCGTCCGTCGCCACTGTCGAGCAGGACCAGAAGGTCCACGTCGACGCCACCCAGTCCAACGCCCCGTGGGGACTGGACCGGATCGACCAGGCGGCTCGCCCGCTGAGCGGCACCTACACCTACCCCGACACGGCCGGCGGCGGGGCAACCGTCTACGTCCTGGACACCGGCGTCCGGATCTCCCACGCGGAGATCAGCGGCCGGGCCTCGTACGGCTACGACTTCGTCGACAACGACTCCACCGCCCAGGACGGCTACGGCCACGGAACCCACGTGGCCACCACCGTCGCGGGCAGCACCTACGGGGTCGCCAAGAAGGCCAAGATCGTAGCGGTCCGGGTCCTTGGCAACGACGGTTCCGGCACCACGGCCGGAGTGATCGCCGGGGTCGACTGGATCACCGCCCACCACACCGGCCCGTCCGTGGCCAACGTGTCCCTCGGAGGCAGCGCCAGCACCTCCCTGGACACCGCGGTCAGCAACTCGATCGCCTCCGGCGTGACTTACTCCATCGCGGCAGGCAACTCCGGCGTCAACGCCGCGAACTACTCCCCGGCCCGGGTGAGCAGCGCGATCACCGTCGGTGCCACCACCAGCAGCGACGCCAGGGCCAGCTACTCCAACTACGGCTCCAGGGTTGACCTGTTCGCCCCCGGATCGAACATCACCGCCGGGTGGAACACCTCCGACACCGCCACCTACACCGGGTCGGGCACCTCGTTCGCCGCCCCGCACGTGTCGGGCGCGGCCGCCGTGTATCTCACCAGCCACCCGACGGCCACTCCGGCCGAGGTCGCCAACGCGCTGGTCAGCGGCGCCACATCCAACGTACTGACCGGCATCGGCACCGGTTCGCCCAACAAGCTCCTGAGGCTCGTCGCATAACACCCCGCCGACGCGGACGGTTCGCCCGCCGGGAGCACCATTTCCCGGCGGGAGATCGGCGGATGTCACCGCGCCAGGAGCGCTCGTGATCAGCCAACGCCTCCGGACACCGAGGAGATCGCCTTCATCCACCCGGGGCTTCGAAAGCCGTGTTTGCCTCACAGGAAGGCGGGGACCCGTGAAAAGAAGAGGGGACGCCCGCAGAGGACGTCCCGTCAACGGAGGACGCCATGATCATCCTCGGAGTCATTCTGCTCGTCGTCGGTCTCGTCGCGGGCATTGGAATTCTCTGGACCATCGGGATCATCCTGGTCGCGATCGGAATTGTGCTGTGGGTTCTGGGAGCAGTAGGGCGTGAGGTCGGCGGACGACGACACTACTGGTAGGGAATGTCTGGGCGGCGCCGTTTAAGCGCGTTCGCCGGACCGACAGCAGCGGTGCCCCATGGGGACGGACATCGCGGTGGGCTGCACACCCGCGCCGTGCGCCGCACAACCGCAGCGGTTCAAGTGCGGCCCTCCGTGATTCCCGAGCCGCGGCCCGGCCCTGATCAGCCCGGTAGTCCCGTCCCGGCAATCCCAAGACCGGTGTACTCCCGTCCCGGCATTCCGAAGATGTGCTCCGCCGTTTCGGCCGATCCTTCGCGGGAGCACTCGGCAGCGAGTCCGCGAGCCCGTCGCCGGTTCCCCGAACGGCGAGCTCACCGGCCCGCCGGCCGCGTCCGCTCCCGGAGCCTACGCCGCGTCCGAGAGCACCTCCTCGCGCAGCGACGCGCAGGTGCTGCTGAGCAGACGCGACACATGCATCTGCGAGATGCCGAGCTCCTCCGCGATGCAGCTCTGTGTCATGCCGCGGAAGAACCGCAGGTAGAGGATCGTCCGCTCGCGTTCTGGAAGGGTGCGCAGAGCGGGCTTGACGGCTTCACGGTCGACGACCAGGTCGAAACCGGCATCGGACTCGCCCAGCGCGTCGGACAGGGTGAATCCGTTGTCCCCGCCGGGCAGTTCGGCGTCCAGGGACAGCGTCGCGAAACTGTCCAGGGCTTCCAGACCGGTGCGTACGTCGTCTTCTGTCAGGTGTGCGTACTCGGCGATCTCCGTGACGGTGGGCCGGTGGTCCGAGAGCGTCGGTGCGAGGTCCTTCATGGCGGTGCGCACCCTGTTACGCGCTTCCTGGACCCGGCGCGGCACATGCAGGACCCACATGTGGTCGCGGAAGTGACGCTTGATCTCTCCGACGATGGTCGGGACCGCATAGCTCTCGAACGCGTTGCCCCGGCTCGGTTCGTAGCGGTCGACGGACTTGACCAGGCCCAACGCGGCGACCTGGGTCAGATCTTCGACGGACTCGCCCCGGCCGCGGTACTTGCCGGCGATGCGCTCCGCCATGGGCATCCACGCCCGCACGATCTCGTCACGCAGAGCCTGTCGCTCAGGTCCGTCGGGGAGACCGGCAAAGTGAGCGAACGGGGCGGCGGTGTCGGGGGCGTCGTGATGCGTATGCCGCTTCGTGGTGATCGCAGTGCGCATGGTGCTTACAACTCCCTCAAGGGGTTGCCGTCTGGGCAGAACACCATGGGGCGCACGCACGAGCGACGCGAGACATCGTCTTCCGGAGCTGACCGCTCCCACGGACGTGCCTTCCGTCCGAAGCACTAATGTCGGGATTCCCGCCTTTCGACCCGGTAAACCGATTTCGAAATAGCGTGACGCTGAGGCATCGAACGGTCCTGAAGCGTGATATTTTTCGGGACCAATTCTGCAATTCTGACAATTGCACGCCGGGAATCCCGCAGACCGCTTCAGAGCGGCGATTTCCGTGTTTGAGACCACGGCCCGCACATCCTGATCACGAGCCGCGAGCCGGACGGCGTGAAGGCGTCCTCAAAAACGCTCCGAAAAGCGTTTCTGGCCGATTTCACGAAGAGGTTGCCGAAGTCGAAGAGGTTGCCGAAACCAGTTTCGTGGCAGAGGTCGCCGGAGACGGTTTCGTGGCAAAGGTCGCCGAAGACATGTCGTGGTGGACCATTCGCAGGGCAGCGCCTCACCGCTCGCCGAGCGTCATCCACTTCTCCGGCTTTTCGAGCGGCGCGAATCCCACTTCGGCGTAGACAGCGTGGGCGTCCGCCGTGGCCGGCAACACACGGCGCAGTCCGTAGGGGGCGAGGTGGTTTCCGACGGCAGCCACGAGAGCGGTGCCCAGGTGCGCGAGACCGGGACCTACCTCTCGGGCGGCGGAGGTGTCGCGGTGTGGTGGGGGTGCTGATGGGTGCGGCGGGCCGTTTTGAGGCGAGCCTCCAGGAGGTGTTCCCGCCCGGAGGCCAGTTCGTCGACGAGGTCGCGTTCCACGGCGGCGAAGGGCTGGTAGTAGGTGGAGTTGTAGGCCTCGACGATCTGGAAGGTCCAGTGCCCGGGGATGACATTGCGGCCGACAAGTTCGCGCTCGACCCGGGCGGCGTGTGCCTCGTGGCCCGCCTCGCGCAGCAGCCGGGCGGCTTCGCCGAGCTCGAAGTCCGCCGTGCCGGTCAGCTGGTGGAACCCGTACAGATGGCCGCGGGCCCGCTCCGTGGTCTCCAGAGCCTTCGAGAGCGCCCCCAGGGCGTTCACCGTCTCCTCGTCGACACCCTCGGGTACCTGGTGCGCCGAATCCATCTCGCGATTGCTGTCCATGGTGACTCCCTGCCCGGAAGGTGAGACGGATCCGGTGACGGATCGACGCTCAACGGGGTCCTGTGGTCTGACCTTCATTCCGGCGGGCCTCCTGTCCCGGGCGGGGAGAGGCAGAGGTCGGGCGAAGCACCTGACCCTGTCCGCGGGACTGGGGCGGGATGCGAAGGGCACTGCTCCCGTCCCGCCAGGCAGCGAGGAGCACGGCTCCGAGCCGGTCCTCCAGGAGCGTGGTGGCCTGGACGCCGAAGACGACGTCCCGTTCCAACGCGGGCTCGCTCTCCAGCAGACCGCCCACCACGTCATGGCGCACGACCTGTTCGTGGACCGCGTCCGCCTCGACGTGCTCGTCGTAGAACCGGATGGCGGCCGGCCCGGCACCGATGCGGCGTAGTGCCTTGGCCAGTCGGCGCGAGCCCGGGGAGGACGTCACCTCGACGGCGGCGAAGTGTCCGACGAGCGCGCCCCGCAACGCCCGGTGCAGCCCGAACAGGGACATCAGGTTCACGGTGGCGAGTGCCGCGGCCGGGGCGGCGTCGAGGTAGTGGCCGTATGCCGTCTCCAGGCCGAGGTCGTCCATGAGGTCGGCGAACAGCCTGGCATGGATCTCCTCGGGGCGCCCCGCACCGAATTCGTCGTACTCGACCGCCACCATCGCCGCCTTGGCGCGGCCGTGCAGCCGGGGAATGACCCAGGCGTGCGGGTCCGCCTCTTTGAGGTGGTAGAGCGAGCGCAGCGCCGCATACTCCGCCAACTGGCAAGGTTCGCCCTCGCGTTGCAGATAGTGCGAGACGCTCGTTTCGTCGTGGCCGACCGGCTCGATCTGCAGATCGTCGAGCGCCTCCTGCACCGGGACCGGGCGTGGGACGTCGGCACGCAGAGCGGCGAGAAAGCTTTGTTCGAGTGCGCGGCGCAGGGCGAGAAGGCCGGGGTCCCACTCACGCTCTTCGTCCACGCCCTCGAAACCTTGGTAGTGGAGTTCGTACAACACATACAGCGCGAGCTGCAGATCGTCACCGTAGGGATCGACGCCGGCCGCCCCTTCCGGTCCCGGCACGGGCTGTCCGTGCCGGAGAGCGGAGACGACGCCGGCGGACAGCGGTCCCCGCGGGGTGGGCAGGGGCGGGCTGGACAGTCGGGCCTCTTGTCGGGTGGACATCACTCGGCTCCCTTCGGCCCGGCTGCCTGTTCGGTCTCATCACCGGGCTCGGGTCCGCGGTCAGCGGGCGACCCGACGGGCCCGCTGGTCCCGCCGTCCGGCTTCACACGGCGGCGGTGACTGGTGTCGCACCACGGATAGGTGCGGCTGCGTCGGCAGGTGCAGATGGCCACGGTGAACCGGCGGGAGACAGCGACGCTGCCGTCCTTCCCGATCACCTCGACCGGCCCCTCCACGAGCAGCGGCCCGTCCGGGTCTACCCGGACACGGCGCGGTCGTTCAGGCGTGTTCGGCACGGATGACCACCAGTTCTTCCTCGACCTCGTCGCGGACCAGACCTGTCCGACGCAGCCACGCCAGTCGGGACCGGAGTACCGGCCCGAAGGGCACCATGGCCCTGTCCGTGACCACCGGAGTCATCCCGGCGCGCGTGAGCCGGTCCAGGGTGGCGTCGACACCGCAGAGCCCCGAGTGGACCACGAGCAGTACACCGGTGGGCCGCAGCACCGCGGGGGCGCCATCGCAGATCCGGTCCACCAGAGTTCGGCCGTCGTGTCCCGCGTCCCAGGCCCGGGCGGCGCCTCTGCGCGGGGGGCGGGCATCGGGTGAGGGCACGTAGGGCGGATTGCTGATCACCAGGTCGTACGACCGACCCGCCACCGCGGCCGTGAGGTCGCCGCGCCGCACGGTGACGCGTGCCCGGGCCATCAGGGCGTTGAGGCGCGCGGTCAGCACGGCCCGTCGGGAGATGTCGACAGCCGTCACCCGGGCACCCCGTCTCGCCGCCTCCAACGCCAGGGCACCACTGCCCGTTCCCAGCTCCAGCACCTGGGTGTCGGAGCCCATGTCCTCACGTCTCAGCGCCCGCGCGAGCAGGCGTGTGTCGTACTGGGGCCGGTACACCCCGGGGGGCGCCAGCAGAAAGGGGGGCACCAAGGGGGTGTACGTCTGGGTGGTCACTGACTGCCTCCGATGTCCGGGTACGGCGCGAGACGACCTGGGTCCTCCTGTCGCGCGCCCATGCCGCGTCGGCTGAGGACTCGAGGAGGCGGACGCTTGGTGCGTCCGCGACGACGGGGTTCTGCGGTACAGCCCTCCGTCGAGGCGAGTCCTGTCCCTTTCGGCACTCGGGTCCCGTGGCTCTCTTCGCATCGAGTGCCCCCGGGTCGGCGAACCATACACAGATGGCCCGATTGCGCGTGGTGCATCGATATGATGCATTTCTTCAGGTTTCGGAGCAGTCTGCGAGGATGTCCGTATGGACGTGCGGAGCAGGAACCAGACGGTGACCGGCCGAACCGCCGTCCCCGTTGTGGCGCTCGCGCACGGATTCGGGTGCGACCAGAACCCGAGGCGGCTGTGATGCCACTGCTGGAGCGCGATCTCACCGTGGCGCTGCTCGACCACGTGGGGTCGTGGCGCCCGGATCTGTCCTCCTGGAGGCAGCGGCGCCATCCCACGATCGACGGCTGTCCCGAGGACGTGCTGGAACCCTTCGTGCCCGCGCGGATTCCCGGCAGCGGGCTGATCACGCCGAATGCCGCAAGGCACTGTCAGCGGCTCGCCGCCCCCGAGGAGACCGCTGCCGCGATCGCGGCCTTGCCCGGAGCCGGGCTTTGACCCGCAGGACCGACGACGAGAAGAGCGAGAGTCCGCCCCCTCACTCTCGGCCGATCGGCGACCAGGCCGTGTTCTCCGCGTTGCTGGAGGACAGCGCGGAGGACCTGTACGAACACGCGCCGTGCGGCTACCTCTCCACGACGCTGGACGGTCGCATCGCGAAGATCAACCAGACTCTGCTGAACTGGCTCGGCTACGAGAACAGCGACCTGGTGGGCCGGAGGGATTTCTCCGATCTGCTCACCGTCGGCGGCCGGCTCTACCACGAGACCCATTTCGGCCCATTGCTGCGCCTGCAGGGCGAGATCAGCGGCATCGCCCTGGAACTCAAAACCTCTGACGGCGGCCGGCTGCCGGTTCTGGTGACCTCCATCATGCGCACGGGCAGTGACGGACAGCCGCTGCTGATCCGCACCACTGTTTTCGACGCCCGAGACCGGCGTACCTACGAATCCGAGCTCTTGCGTGCCCGCCAGGAATCGGACCGGGAACGCGAACGCCTGAAGCAACTGAACGCCACACTCCAGAAGACGCTCCTGCCCCCCACCCTGGTGGACGTGCCCGGCCTGGACGTCGCCGCCCACTACCACGTCGCCTCCACCGACGAGGTCGGCGGTGACTTCTACGACCTGTTCCCCCTCGTCTCAGGCACCTGGGGATTCTTCCTGGGCGACGTCTGCGGAAAAGGCGCCGCCGCGGCGGCCGTCACGTCCCTCGCGCGCTACACACTGCGCGCGGCCGCCGTGTACGACCCCGATCCCGCGGCTGTCCTCGCCAACCTCAACACCGTCTTGAATCATGAGGACAACGGCCAGGACCCGCTCTTTTGCACCGTCATCTTCGGTCTGCTCACCCCGGACGGAGACAAGGGCGGCTTCCAGGTCACCCTGGCCGGCGGTGGCCACCCGCCAGCCCTGCTGATGCGTTCCGACGGCCAGGCCGACTACCTGCCGACCCCCGGCGGCCAGCTGATCGGCGTCCTGCCCGACGCCGACATCGCCACCACCACCGTCCGCCTCGACCCCGGCGACACGCTGTTCCTCTACACCGACGGGCTCACCGAAGCCCGCTCCGCCGGCGCCGACGGCCGCTACGGCGACGAAGCCCTGCTGAGGTTCGCCCAGGCACTCGCACCCACTACCGCCGGCGACTCCGTGGCCGCGATTCGGGACCTGCTCGACGCCTTCGGGACCGGCGTGGACGACGACACCGCGGTCCTGGCCTTCAATGTTCCCCGGCACAGCGGCGAAGAGCAGATGTGACCCAGGAACCGACCGTTCACCCCCGCACCACCCCGGCCGGCCCGGTGATCGAGTTGATCGGGGGTACACGACCGCTGGGACACCGTGCCGACTCGGGCCAAGGCCACAGGGGCACTCTCTGGTAAGGAAGGCGGAGTATGACCCGTACGCACGCCCATAGGGTGATCGCATGACTGCCCCATTGAGCTCCACGAAAACCCGTGCCGCGCTGCGCGCGTCCGCGCGCATCTCGGTCGACCTGCTGCTGGTTCTCTTGATGACCGGCGTGGCTCTGTGGGTTGTTGGGCGGATGTGGTCGGTGGTCTGGCCGCTGGTCGTCGCCCTGTTCCTCACCACACTGACCTGGCCTCTCACCCGCTTCCTGCGCCGACGCGGCTGGCGCCCCGCACTCGCCGCCTCAGCAGTGACCGTGCTGTTCCTCGTCGTCGCCCTGGGCGTCGTCGCTCTGATCGCGGTGCCGGTGGCCTCTCAGACCGGTGAGCTGACCGACGGCGTGGTCCAAGGGATCCACAAGGTCCGCGAGTGGGCCGCGGGGCCACCCCTGAACATAGGCGACGACCAGATCTCCAAGACCTCGGACGCCGCGATCAACCGCATTCAGGACAGCGTCGGCAGCGTGGTGACGGCGGTCGTCACGGGCGTGAGCACTGTCGTCAACGGCCTGGTCACTGCCATTCTGGCGCTGTTCCTGATGTTCTTCTTCCTCAAGGACGGTCCGCGGTTCCTGCCGTGGCTCACCCGCCAACTCCCGGGCCGCCTGGCCACGGACGTTCCGACCGTGGCAGCCCGCGGCTGGGACACGTTGAGCGCGTTCGTACGTTCCCAGGCACTCGTCGGCCTGCTCGACGCCGTGCTGATCGGTGCCGGCCTCTGGATCCTGGGAGTCCCGCTGGTCCTCCCGCTGGCCGTTCTGACGTTCGTCACCGCCTTCGTCCCGATCGTGGGCGCCGTCTTCGCCGGCCTCGTCGCGGTCCTCATCACCTTGGTGTCGAACGGCCTGACGGACGCGCTGATCATGCTGGCGATCATCGTCGTGGTGCAGCAACTCGAGGGAAACGTGTTCCAGCCCATGATCCAAAGTCGCGGTCTCGGCCTGCACGCGGCGGTGGTGCTGCTTGCGGTGACGCTCGGCGGCAGTCTGGCCGGTGTCGTCGGGAGCCTGCTCGCCGTACCGGCTGCCGCAATCGTCGCCGTGATCTGGAACTACCTGCGCGAGCAGCTCAGCGACGTGCCCCCACAGACGGAGGCAGAGCTTCAAGGCGGTACCGCCGGCTCCTCATAGCGGGGCCACTCGACCGCGAGAGACGGCCATGCCGTATGCCCACGGACGCACTCGGACTCCTGCATCCGCACGGGACACGAACGCGGCAAGTCCGGTGATCGCTTCTCCCGTGCGGCCCGTGAGCCGCCGACGTGCCTGTTTGAACGAACCGGGCACGGTCACTCGAGAGGTGGGTCCCCGCATCGCCCGGACCCGGCGCTGATCGTTGGGACAACAGCGACCAGCGCCACCGCCGCACCTGACGTCTTTGTCCACACGCCGGAACGCGACGGCAAGTGGCGAGTGGCAACGGCAACGGCGTAATCCCGCCGACCGAATCGATGCTCATCGGCGTCACGCCGAAAGGGCTGGCCCGCACCTACCGCGACCTCGCCGTGGCGCAGGCTACTTCGACCAGGCCCACTTCGGCCACGAGTTCCGGGCGTTCACCGGGCTCAGGCCGACCCGGTACGTCGAAGTCCGGCAGCGGTTCCTGCGCGAACATCCCGGCCACGCGCTGGACGGCCGGCCGCTGCCGGCCCATTGATTTCTTACAAGAGCGGCAGCTCACGACACGCTAATTTGGGAGCACCCCGAAGCAAAGGAGAGCCCCGTGGGCAAGGTCGTCATGTACAGCTCGGTGTCGGTGGACGGCTTCGTCGCGGACGAGAACGACCAGCCCGGACCGCTGTTCGACTGGTTGTCCAACGGTGACGTCCCGTTGGACGAGAGCGGCGAGGTGAAGGTGTCGCAGACGTCCTACGACTACACCCGGCCGTACTGGGACCAGATCGGAGTCACGATCGTCGGCCGCCACGTCTTCGACCTGACGGACGGCTGGGACGGGAAGCCTCCGGGCGGGATCGACCACGTGGTCGTCGTGACGCACCGGCCGGAGCCCAAGGGCTGGGACCCCGAGGCGCCGTTCCACTTCGTCGACGGCGTCGAGGCAGCCGTGGCCAAGGCGCAGGAGCTTGCGGGTGACCGCATGGTCGAGGTCGCCGCTGGCGACGTCGGTGGCCAGGTGCTTGCCGCGGGCCTGATCGACGAGGTGCGCATGGACGTCGTACCCGTGGTGTTCGGGTCCGGCAAGCGCTATTTCGGGTCGGTCCACGCGCAGCACCTGTTGGAGGATCCTGACGTGGTGATTCAGGGCAACCGGGTGCTTCACCTGCGCTATCGGGTGCGCCGTTGACCGATCTGAGCGGGTACGCGAAGAAGTCCACTGCGAACGGTGACACAAGATCGGGCCTCCGGCTGCGTGTGCGCATCGCTGTCGCTGGTCGGGCAGCCGACGCCGATCCAACTGTGAAGAGCCAGTATGACGGGCCAGACCGCACGGTACGCGGAAGCGGGCAGCGTCAGCGTCTTCAGCTTCTGGGCAAAAGGCTCCCGAGCGGGCCGAGGTCGAGGTTGAGGTCTTCCGGACGTACCCCGTGCTGCTCGCAGAGCTCCGCCATCCGCTGGTCGAGCAGCATCAGCGTGGTCCCGATCTCGTCAACCTGCTCGTCGCTGAGGTCACCCTGCTCGACACGGCGAATCGCCTGGCGCTCCATCAGCTGCCGGAGCAGTTCGACCACGGTGAGAACCAGGGCGACGAGGTCGCGCCCCATCTGGTCGGAGTCCAGGTCGAGTCGGGAACCGCTCATAGCGGGCCGCCGTCCGCCCAGGGAGCCGGGACGCGCTCGTTGACGGACGACAGCAGCGCGTGCAGGGACAACCGCACCAGCGGGACGTCAGCGATGGCGATGACCAGATCCCCACTGATCACCACGCCGGTTGCCAGGACGCGGTCCAGCAGATCGACGAGCGGTACCCCGATGGGGCCGCTCAGGGGCCCGGAACCGTCCCAGGGCACCACCTCACGCGTCACGGTCTACACCTCGCCGACGAATGAATAGGGCACCCACGGCCCCGACAGCTCGATGTCCGCTCCCGTGCGTTCCCGCAGTGTCCGTGCCAACAGGGCGAGTTCCTCGGCACGGTGCTCGGCCACCAGATACGTCGCGTTGAGGACCTGGACCCGGCGTTCCCCGGATGGCTGGGCGTGCGGCCGCAACCTGCGGGACGCCGTGGCGAGGCCCCGGACTTCGGTATCCACCGCTTCCGCGGTTCTCAAGGCGTCGTCCTGGCTCCGCTCGCGGCGCTCCTGCGCACCTCGCTTGCGGTTCAGGTAGGCGAGGCCGGCTCCGGGCGCAGGGCGCGATCGGTCGGTGGGCGTGAGATGCCGGACCGGCGCCTGCCCTGTGTCCTCTCTTGGGCAGGGCGGCGCGTAGACCTTCACACCCCATTCGGCGTGGTGCGCGATGCGTTTGAGCGCCACATTGAACCGACCCGCCTCTTTGCCCAGCGCCTCGCGCGCCCTCTCCTCATCGTGGTACAGCGTGGCCATCGGCAGGGGAACTGTCGGGCAGCCAGCCGCGGCCGCAGAGACGACGTCGTGGTGGGCGCGCGCATATCGCTCCAGTTCATATCGGTCGGACAGGCGCGCCTGCCAGACCTCGTCGGTGAAGTCGCTCGCCCGGACGGTCTGGACGATCGCCGTCAGTGTCCCCAGCGACAGTGAGCCCACAGGCGCTTCGTCCGTGACACCTGGCAGCCCGACGACGGCCGAGAGGTCCGGATTCCAGCAGACAGCGAACACGTAGATGGCGTTGGCGCCCGAAGGCACAGGGCCGCGCTCCGTCATGTACCTCGGTTCTCCTTGTTCCTTGCCGGGTTCGGGCGTTGCTGTGGGGCCTTTGATGCCGCTATGTGTCCGCTGCCTCGGATTCGAGTTCCTTCAGCCGCTCGCGCAATTCGCGGTTCTCCTCCTGCAAGGCGTCGCGGGAAGCACGCGAGCTGAGTGCCGGATCATTTTCCCACCAGTCGATTCCGGCCTTCTTCGCGGTGTCCACGGATGCCACGAACAGGCGGAGCCGAATGGTGAGCAGTTCGATGTCCAGGAGATCGATCTTGATGTCCCCGGCGATCACGATGCCTTTGTCCAGAACGCGTTCGAGAATGTCGGCGAGGTTGGTGGTCTGAGGGCCGGAGGCGGGATAGGACTCCCGCCGGAAGTCGACGTCAGTCACGGCCTCGCCTCTGTCCTCTCCTCTTCCTGGGAGCCTCGTCCTCCTCCTCGTCCTCCTCCGTCTCTTCGTCCTCCGTTCCCTCCTCGTCCTCCGTTCCCTCTTCGTCCTCGTCCTCGTCCTCGTACGCGTCCTCCGCCCCCTCCTCGTCCTCGTCCGCGTCCTCGTCCTCCGCCGCTCCTTCGTCCTCGTCCTCGTCCTCGTCCTCGTATGCGGAGTCGGCGCCTTCCTCCGCATCGCCTTCGCCCTCACCCTCGGGCTCCTCGCCCTCGGATTCCTG
>NZ_JBHWVI010000141.1:0-23175 GCF_042737005.1 Streptomyces sp. NPDC060027 | reverse complement strand
GCACCATCGAGAGGAGCCCCCGGACTTCGGCCGGGGGCTGCTCTCGTGCGTCCCGGAAGGCGTGCCGCCCCCGGCGCCCGGTGGCTCACGGGTGGTCCGGCTTGCCCTTCCCGTACAGCCAGTCCTTCCAGATCCCGCTGAAGTCCTTGTCCGGCGCGGTCTTCTCGACGTAAGCGGTGAAGTCGGCCGTGTCCGCGTTCGCGTGGCGGTGGGTGGCGGTCCAGCCCTGGACGATGTCGTAGAAGGTGTCGTCGCCCACCAGTTCGCGGATCTTGTGCAGGACCATCGCGCCGCGGTAGTAGACCGGCGGGTCGGAGATCTGCGCGGCCTCGGTCGGCTCGGCGGGCGGATAGGCCCAGATCTCGCTGTTGTCGGCCGGTTCGCGGTAGTCGCCCCGGTAGAGGGAGTTGAAGATCTCGTCGGCCGTGTCGCCGTCGTGGTCCTCCTGCCACAGCCACTCCGCGTAGGTGGCGAACCCCTCGTTGAGCCACATGTCCCGCCAGGACTTCGGGGTGACCGAGTCGCCGAACCACTGGTGGGCCAGTTCGTGGACCAGGGTCGCGGTGTCGGGGGCACCGGGGAAGACGGGGCGCGTCTGGGTCTCCAGGGCGTAGCCCGCGTCCTCGCCGCGGTCCACGATCGCCCCGGTGGAGGAGAACGGATAGGGGCCGAAGTTGTACTCCGCCCAGTCCATGATCCCGGGGATCCCCCCGAGCACCTTCTTGCTCGCCTCCGCCTGGGTCGGGTCCACCGCCACGTACACCGGCAGCCCGTTCTTCGTCGTGGAGCGGGTGATGTCGTACCGGCCGATCGCGAGCGTCGCCACATAGCTCGCCATCGGTTCGGCCGTGTGCCAGGCGTACGTCGTACGGCCCTTCGCGGTCGTCTCGCTCGTCAACTCACCGTTGGAGACCGCCTGGAGGTCCTCCGGGACGGTGATCCTGACGTCGTACGCCGCCTTGTCCGAGGGGTGGTGGTCGCCGGGGAACCAGGTCATCGACCCCGTGGGCTCCCCGAGCGCGAGGGCGCCGTCGGCCGTGCGCAGCCAGCCCTCTTCGGAGGTGTCGGGGTCGGTGATCGTCTTGGGGGTTCCGGAGTAGCGGACCGTCACCCGGAACGTCTCCCCCTGGTCGAGGTCGTCGTGCGGGCGCACGGTCAGCTCCTGACCCGCCCGGCTCCAGCCGGCGTCGCGGCCCTCGACGGTGACGTCGGAGACCTTCAGCCCCAGCAGGTCCAGACGGAAGGCGCTGAGGTCCTGCACGGCCCGCGCGGTGATCTCCGCCGTCCCCTTCAGCCGCTTGCCCCGCGGCTCGTAGGACAGGGTCAGTCCGTAGTGCGTGACGTCGTACCCGCCGTTGCCCATCTTCGGGAAGTACGGGTCGCCGACACCGGACGCGCCGGGCTTCCCGTGCACGTCGTCCCCGCCGCAGGCGGTGACGCCGAGGACGAGCGAGAGGGCCAGGGCAAAGGGGACGGTGACGGAAGATCGGGGCACATCCGCGATCCTAGGCGGCCGCACGCCCCGGCCGCGGGGGGAGCGGACACCCACCGGCCGGAGGCCCCCGACCCGGCCGGAAACCGCCGCCCCTGTGCGACGAGCCGGCACAGCCCCCGGCCCCGCGCCTCGCGCACCCGAGACGGCCCTGAGCTCCCTCGGCCCCGCAACGCGGAGCGGCCCCGCACCCCCGGCCGGCGACAGGAAACCGCCGAGCGGGAAGCGGTACCCCCGGCGTGACACCATCACCTACGTGCTCGACATCGGCTACGCCCTCTCCAACCGCTTCCCGGACCCCCCGCAGACCGACTACCGCCGCGCGGACGTCCACGCGCTGCGGCACGACCTGTTCTGCGGTGACGTCTACCTCGCCGACACCAAGGCGGACCGGGAGGTGTCCACAGGCTGGGGATGGGTGCCGGTGCTCGACTTCGCGTGGGCGCTGTGCGACATCGTGGAGCAGCTGGACCGCGACCCGCTCGGCAGCCGGGCCTCCCGCCCCCAGCAGGCGGAGCTGGACTTCACCGAGTCGACCGACCGCATGCTCTTCGAGCGCCGCTTCGGCTGGGTGGACATCGAGGCCGACTGGATGCCGGGCGACGAGGAACCGCTGACCTTCTCCCACACCGAGCTCCGCCGCGAGGCCCGCGACTTCCTGCACGACCTGCTCGCGGACCTCACCGACCTGCACGACGACCTCGCCGAGAACCCGGCGATCTGGACCCTCCAGGCCCGCTTCCCGCGCATCTCCTAGACCCCGTCCGGGCGGGAGCCTCAGTCCCCCGCCGGGCCGCCGTCCACCCGCACCCCCAGCGCCGCCGCCATCACCGGTGCCAGATCCAGGAGCTGGGCCGTGCTGATGACCGCGCCCGCGAGCCGGTCCACGCCCCGCGCGATGTCCAGCTCCGCCGCCGCGCGCAGGTCCACGTCCGTCAGGGTGGCCCCGGTGAGATCCGCCCCCTTCAGGACGCAGTCCACGAACTCCACCCGCTCCAGGCGGGCGCCCCCGAAGTCCGGCTCGACCAGGACACAGCCCTCGAAGACGACGTCCTTGAGCCGCGCCTTGCGCAGATTCAGATAGTCGATCTTCCCGCCGCGCACGAGCACCCGCTCCAGGACCGAGCCGTGCAGCTGCACTCCGCCGAGGCGGGCGTCGACGACCTCGACATCACGCAGCGTCGACTCGGCCAGATCGGTGCCCACACCCCGTATGCCCGTCAGAACCGAGTCCAGCACGCGCGCGCGGTGCAGGCGCGTCTCGTCCAGCGCGCAGCCCGTCAGCGCGCAGTCCATGAAGCGGGCTCCCCCGCCGTCCTGCCCGGCGAAGTCCTGGTCCCGGAACTCCAGCCCGTCGTAATCACCGTCCGGCTCCAACTCCGCGCCGGCGTACGGCTCCAGCGCGGGCAGCCGCACCTCCGGCCGCCGTGCCGCCTTCGGCCCCGACGCCTTCGCAGCCGTCCCACCCTGCCCGCCCGCCGCTCTCCTCGCCATGCCCCCATCCTGCCCGCCCCCACTGACAATCGCCCCTGGCCTGCGAGAACTCCCCGCATGTCACATTCCGGCGGCCCAACCAGTCGTACTCACAGCAAGGCCTGCTGTCGGAACCCGTCCGAACCCGAGCAAGGGAGACCTCCAGCCATGCACCGCATCACCGTCATCGGCGGCGGCTTCGCCGGACTCACCGCCGCGATCACCGCCGCCGAAGCGGGGGCCGAGGTCACCGTGTACGAAGCGCACCACACCCTCGGCGGGCGCGCCCGGACCGCCGAGGGCCCGTACCGGACGAACGAGGGACCGCACGCCCTCTACAGCGCCGGCCCGCACTGGACCTGGCTCAAACAGCGCGATCTGATCGGGGCCCTCGCCCCGATCCCGCCCCTGGAGGCCGCGCGGCTGCGGCTGCGCCACAAGGGCGTGCTGCGCCGCACCCCGCCCTTCGCGATGCTCAAGCTGCTCCGCCGCTCCTGCCAACAGGCTCCCGCGGACGTCGACTTCATGACCTGGGCGACCGGACAGGCCGGAGCGGAGGGCGCGCGGGCCGCCGCCCACTACTCCGCCGTCGCCCTCTTCCATCACGATCCCGGGTCGCTGTCCGCGGCGTTCGTGCAGGAGCGGCTGCGCCGGGCCATGAAACTGCCGCCGGAGGCGCACTGTCCCCGGGGCGGCTGGGCGAACGTCATCGACCGGATGGCGGCGCGGGCCTGGAACCTCGGCGTACGGATGGAGACGCTGACCCGGGTGGACACGCTCCCCGTTGACCGGGGCCCGGTCGTCGTCGCCACCTCGCTCGACTCCGCCCGCCGCCTCCTCAAGGACGCGTCGCTGACCTGGACGAGCGGCCGTACCGCCCTCGTCGACCTGGCTCTGCGGAGCCGGCGCGGCGACGCGTTCGCCGTCTCCGACCTGGACGCGCCGGGCTGGATCGAGCGGTTCACCGCGCGGGACCGCACCCTCGCTCCCGCCGGGGAGCAGTTGCTCCAGGGGCAGATCCCGATCGCGCCGGGAGAGTCCGGGGCCGACGGCGTCGCGCGCGCCGAGCATCTGCTCGACCTCGCCTTCGAGGGCTGGCGCGAGCGGGTCACCTGGCGGCGCGAGAGCGTCGCGAACGGCCGTACGGGCGCGGTCGACCTGCCCGGCACCAGCTGGCGGGACCGCCCCCGCATCGACCGCGGCGACGGCGTCTACCTCGTGGGCGACCAGGTCGCCGCTCCCGGAGTGCTCTCGGAGGTCTCCTTCAACAGCGCGATGGAGGCCGTGGCCCTGGCCCTGCGGATCCGGGAGCGCCTTGACCTCAAGCGAGCTTGAGGTTGAAGAGTGACGTTCCACCGACCTCACGAGGAGCTCCCGCGGGCCTCACGGACCCCGAACCTCGTAGATTTTGAGGAGCCCCCGATGTACGCGATCCGCCTGCACGCCTTCGGTCCCGCCGAGAACCTCGTCCACGAGCGGACCGAGGACCCCGAGCCGGGCCCCGGCCAGGTCCGTATCGCCGTGGCCGCCGCCGGCGTCCACCTCCTGGACACCGCCCTGCGCGAGGGCATGCGGGGCGGCCCGGCCCCCGCGCCCGCCGCCCTGCCGACGATCCCCGGCCGCGAGGTCGCCGGAACCGTCGAGTCCCTCGGCGAGGGCGTCGCCGGACTCTGGCTCGGCAGGCGCGTCGTCGCCCACCTCGGTTTCGCCCCCGGGGGCTACGCCGAGCTGGCCGTCACGGATGTCGAGCGCCTCCACGACGTCCCCGAGAACCTCGACTTCGCGCAGGCCGTCGCGATGATCGGATCAGGACGTACGGCCCTGGGGATCGTGCAGTTCGCCGAGTTCGGCCCCTCCTCCGTGGTCGTCGTGCCCGCGGCCGCGGGTGGCATCGGCACACTCCTCGTGCAGTACGCGCACCACGCGGGAGCGACCGTGGTCGGCCTCGCGGGCGGCCCGGAGAAGGTGGCGCGGGCCCGCGCGAACGGCGCCGATCCGGCCGTCGACTACACCGACCCCGGCTGGCCGGAGAAGGTCCGCGCGCACCTCGGCGGCCGGGCGGCGACCGTCGTGCTCGACGGCGTCGGCGGCGCCGTCGCCCGGGACGCCGTCGCCCTGCTCGGACCCGGCGGCCGGCACATCGTCTTCGGCTGGTCGGGCGAGGGCATCCGCGACGGCTCCCCCTACCTCGTGGAAGGGGTGTCCGAGCAGGTGCTCGGCCCCGTGATGATGCGGAAGGCGGGCGGCCCCGACCCCGTACGGACCCTGGAACTGCGGGCCCTGGCCGAGGCCGCGGCCGGGCGCCTCACCCCGGCAGTCACCCGCTTCCCACTGGCCGAGGCGGCCGCCGCGCACCGGGCCCTGGAGAACAGGGCCACGATCGGAAAGGTGGTGCTGGAACCATGACTCCGAACCCGAAGAACGCGTCCCGCGACGCCGTCCCAGCCGAAGATGCGACTCATCCCGTTTCATGGTCTTCTGAGCGAATGAGTGTCACCCGGACAGGTGAACAACAGGCGCCCGTGGGTCCCGACCCCCACCGCTGGTGGGCGCTGGTGATCATCGCGCTGGCCCAGCTGATGGTCGTGCTGGACGCGACCATCGTGAACATCGCGCTCCCGTCCGCGCAGCACGCTCTCGGCATGTCCGACGGCAACCGCCAGTGGGTCATCACCGCCTACACGCTGGCCTTCGGCGGGCTGCTGCTGCTCGGCGGCCGGATCGCCGACCTCGTCGGCCGCAAACGCACGTTCGTCATCGGGCTGATCGGCTTCGCCGTCGCGTCCGGGATCGGCGGCGCGGCCACCACGTCCGGCATGCTCTTCGCCGCCCGCGCGCTCCAGGGGGCCTTCGCCGCCCTGCTGGCACCCTCCGCGCTGTCCCTGCTGACCACGACCTTCACCGACCCGAAGGAACGCGGGAAGGCCTTCGGCATCTACGGGGCACTGGCGGGCTCGGGGGCGGCGATCGGCTTCATCGTCGGCGGCCTGCTGACGGAGTACCTGAACTGGCGCTGGTGCCTGTACGTCAACATCCCCATCGCGGTCATCGCGGTGATCGGCGCGTTCGGGCTGCTGCGCGACCGGCCCGGCCACAAGAACGTCCGGCTCGACGTGCCCGGCGCGGTGCTGGGCTGCGGCGGACTCGTGGCGATCGTCTACGGGGTCAGCGAGGCGAACTCGCGCGGCTGGACGGACTCGCTGGTGCTGGGCCTCATCGCGGGCGGAGTCGCGATGCTGGTCGCGTTCGTGTGGTGGCAGAACAGGGCGCCGAGCCCGCTCCTGCCGCTGCACATCGTCAAGGACCGCGACCGCGCCGGCTGCTTCCTGACGATGGGGCTCGCGGTCATCGCCATGTTCGGCATGTTCCTGTTCATGACCTACTACCTCCAGGTCACCCTCGGGTACTCGCCGGTGAAGACCGGTCTCGCGTTCCTGCCGCTGACCGTCGCGATCATCATCGGTTCGACGCAGATCTCGGCGCGGCTGCTGCCCCATGTGGCGCCGCGCATGCTGATGGTCCCGGGCACGATCCTCGCCGCCGGCGGCATGGTGATCTTCACGCAGCTCACGGTCGACTCCGACTACGCGGGCCAGTTGCTGCCCGGTCTGCTCCTGATGGGGCTCGGCATGGGCCTGGTCTTCATGCCGGTCTTCGCCACCGCGACCGCCGGGGTCGCCCCGCAGGACGCCGGCGTGACCTCCGCGACGGTCAACACCTCGCAGCAGGTGGGCGGCTCCATCGGCACGGCCCTGCTGAACACCATCGCCACCACCAGCAGCGCGACCTACATCGCCGCCCATCTCCGCAACCCCGCTCAGAAGGCACAGGTCGTCAGCGAGGGCGTCGTCCACGGCTACACCGTGGCCATCTGGTGGGCCACCGGCATCCTGCTGCTGGCCGGCCTGGTCGCCGGCCTCATGGTCACGGCCAAGGCCCCGAAGCACGCCGCGTCGGGCGCGGCGGTGCCGGAATCCGTGGGCTGACGACTCCGGCCGCCTCCGGACCGGGTCAGTGGCGCCCCGACACCCGGTCCGCGAGCCGCGCCAGCCGCGACGACTCCGCGCTGTGGGTGGTCAGTTCGCGGCGGTCGGCCGTGCGGTAGGTCGCGTACATGCCGTGGACGCCGATCCAGCGGAACGGCTCCGGTTCCCACTTGCGGACCTTGTGGTCGACCCAGGGCAGGGCGGTCAGGTCGGTCGCGCCCGCCTGGCCGGAGTCCCACTGCACGAGGTCGCGCAGCGTGCGGGCGGCGAGGTTGGTGGTGGCGACGCCGGAGCCGACGTAGCCGCCGGCCCAGCCGAGGCCCGTCGAGCGGTCCAGGGTGACCGTGGCGCACCAGTCGCGCGGGACACCGAGGACACCCGACCAGGCGTGGGAGACCCGGACGCCGGTCAGCGAGGGAAAGAAGCGGACGAGGATCTCGTGCAGGGCGTCGACGGTCGCCTGCTGGGTGCGGCCGTCGTTGTCGGTGCGCGAGCCGAAGCGGTACGGGACACCCCGGCCGCCGAGCGCGATGCGGTCGTCGGCGGTGCGCTGCGCGTACATGTATGCGTGCGCCATGTCGCCGAGCGTCTCGCGGCCCTCCCAGCCGATCTCCGCCCACTGCTCCGCGGTCAGCGGCTCCGTCGCGATCATGGAGGAGTTCATGGGCAGCCAGGTCCGCCTCTGGCCCTTGAGGTTCGCGGTGAAGCCCTCGGTGCAGCGCAGGATGTAGGGGGCGCGGACGGTGCCGTACGGCGTCACCGCGTGCTTCGGGCGGATCTCGGTCACCGGCGTCTGCTCGTGGATGGTGACGCCGAGCGCCTCGACGGCCGCGGCGAGGCCCTTGACCAGCTTCACCGGGTGCAGCCGGGCCCCGTGCGGGGTCCAGGTCGAGCCCACCGCGTCGGCGACCCGGATCCGCCCGGCGGTCTCCTTCGCGCCGTACAGCTCGCGGTCCTTCTCGCCGTAGGACAGCTCGTGCGCGTGGAAGGCCTTGAGCCGGCCCAGCTGGGCGGGCGTGTACGCCACTTCGAGGACGCCGCCCTGGTGGATGTCGGCCTCGATGCCCTCCTCGGCGGCCACCCGGACGACCTCGTCCACGGTGTCGTTCATGGCCTGCTGGAGGCGTACGGCAGCCTCCTGGCCGTGCAGCCTCGCGTACCGGTCGCGGCCCGCGATGCCGTTGTAGAGCCAGCCGCCGTTGCGCCCCGAGGCGCCGTAGCCGCAGAACTTCTGCTCCAGGACGGTGACGCGCAGGAAGGGGGCCGCCTTCTTCAGGTAGTACGCGGTCCACAGTCCCGTGTAGCCGCCGCCGACCACCACGACATCGGCGGTGGCGTCGCCGGGCAGGGGCTCCCGGGGGGCGGGGAGGCCGTCGTCCGCGTACCAGAAGGAGATGCCGCCGTTCACGACGTTGCTCGTCGAACTGCTCATGAGCGGGACGTTAACCCCGGGGGGTGTCGACTGTCTCCTTCGGATTCCGTGCTTTTCCCCGCCCTCTGACCAGCGGATAGCAGGCGAGACCGATCAGAACGGAGGTGAAATGCCCGAGATCGGTGAAGGTGCGCGCGGTCACGAACGGAACCCCGTACACCGCCAGCACGACCACCAGATACGCGTACCGCCAGGGCGTCGCGATCCGGTACGTGAGCACGCCGATCACCCCCGCCAGGGCGTAGCTCACCCCGATGTCGAGGGTGTCGACCGCGGAGTGCGGGGCCATGCCGTGCCGGATCGCCCAGAGCAGCGCACCCTCGCTGATCAGCGTCGACAGCACATGCGCGGCCACACACACCACGAGCCAGCGCGCGGTTCCCAGCCAGCGTTCGGCCGGCGCCTGGAAGACGGTGTAGAGGACGGCGTACGGCAGCCAGTGCCCGCCGTCGATCCACATCGCGCTGGCGAACAGCACCCGCACCGGGTTGTTCGACAGCTCATGGATGTTCGTCGAACGCTGCCGCAGGAAGTCCTCTTCGAAATCCGGAGACATGTGGTGCATGGCCACGGTGGTGATGAAGAGAATCGTCAGCCAGATGTACGTGCCCGGGGCACCGCGCACGTACATCCACACCCTGTGGAAGCCCCGGTCAGAACGCATGACCCGATTCACCCATGCCCGTAGTGTCCCTTATGTGATCGACATTCCGGACGGTCCGGCCGCGACACAGGAGGAGTCCGGCGGACCGGCGGGCCGGAACTTCGTCGCGAGGCCGCCGAAGCAGGCGTTCCGGACCGCCTGGAGATCGGACGGCGGCTACGAGACCGCCGCGGCTAGTCTCGTCGCATGATCCGTACCGCGACCCCCGACGATATTCCCGTCATCCACGCCCTGGTCCGTGAACTCGCGGAGTACGAGAAGGTCTTGGAGGAGGCGAGGGCGACACCGGAGCAGCTGCGCGAGGCGCTGTTCGGGGAGAACCCGGCCGCGTACGCGCACATGGCGGAGGACGACACCACGGGCGAGCCGGTCGGCTTCTCGCTGTGGTTCCTGAACTTCTCGACCTGGCGCGGCGTCCACGGCATCTACCTGGAGGACCTGTACGTACGCCCCACGGCGCGCGGCGCGGGCCACGGCAAGGCGCTGCTCACGGAGCTCGCGCGGATCTGCCGGGAGCGCGGCTACCAGCGTCTGGAGTGGTCCGTCCTGAACTGGAACCGGCCCTCGATCGACTTCTACGAGTCGCTGGGCGCGCGCCCGCAGGACGAGTGGACGATGTACCGGCTGACGGACGAGGCACTGGACGCCCTCGGGAAACGCGGCTGAGTTCAGGCGCCCCGGCGGGCGGAGCCGCCTGCTCCGCACCGGCAACCCGGGCGACTCGCCGCGCACACGACCCATCTGGGGCCACGACCCGCCGCCCGGCGCCGTCCCCGTGCTGCGCACCCATGTGTCGCGGCTGCGCAAACTGCTGGAGTCCGAACGGCCCCCGGTGCGCCGCACCGGCTCGTGGTGTCCATCGGCGACGGATACGCCCTGCGGACCGAGGAGACAGCAGGCGATCTCGACGAGTTCGAGGAAGGCCTGACACAGGCCGAGGCCCGCCGCGCCGCGGGCGACATCCGCGGAGCGGTCCGGCTGCTGAGCGCCGCGCCGGCCCTCTGGCACGGCACCGCCCTGGCCGGAGTACCCGGACCCTACGCGGAGACCGAACGGACGCGCACGGCATCCTCGACAAGGTCGGCACCGACGGTCTGTGGATGGCCTGGCAGGAGCTGACCGCGCAGACGGGCGGGCTGAGCGGTCCCGCGCTGTGGCACCGCGACCACCTCGCCCACGTCATGGCCTCACTGCGCGACCCCACCGGCCCCTTCGCGGGCTGCAAGGCCGGCCACCGGGACAAGGAGATTCCCCCGATGGGCCCCTATCCGGAAGGAGGCTGATCCGGCCTCCCCCGCAGGATGGACCATCCACCGGCCCAGCCGACTCCGGGGCGGTCAAGCCACCGGACAGCAAGAAACCCAGGTCACAAGACCTGGGTTCCGATCGAGCCCCCTGTCGGATTCGAACCGACGACCTACGCATTACAAGCTGTCGGATCTTGGTTCGGGGGTGTCCACGGACGTCCGCCGTGGGGCTCGCGTGCCTGTTCAGACGACCTTCCGGACCTCGCCAGACACCAGCGGACCACCCCGGAACGAATAGTGATTGAGACCGCGATTGCGACCGCGACCTGTTCTTCCCGAAGCGCCTTGGGCAGCCGCTCTGTATTCGAGCGGTGTGCCTCTGACCTGCTGCAGTGGTTCACAGGTGGCGCGGCCGTCTTTCCCCGTTTCCCCCCTTTGGTCGCCGTTGCCGGAGTACGCTACGTCCAGTCTCAGCCGAAGCGATCAGCCAAAGCTGAACGGTCGAGACAGTCAGCGTGCAAAGGGGAGACCGTGGCTCGTCGCACCTTCTTCAGCTTCCACTATGAGCGCGATGTTTGGCGCGCGTCGGTAGTACGAAAGAGCGCTGCTCTCAAGACTGATATCGCCCCGGAATTCATCGACGCATCCCTTTGGGAAGAGTCGAAGCTGAAGGGTGATGACGCATTGCGCAAGCTCATCAAAGATGCCCTTTACGGCACCACCGTGACTGCGGTACTCATCGGCTCAGAAACGTTTAAACGACGCTGGGTGCGATACGAGATCGACCAGAGTATTGCGCGGGGCAACGGATTGTTCGGGATCTATATTCACAACATCCGCGATCAGAACGGAAATAGGGACACCAGAGGCCTCAATCCGCTCAACCCCCAGTACGCGACCTACGACTGGGTCAACGATGATGGGTACAACAGTCTGAGCAAGTGGGTCGAGGCTGCTTACGACGGGAGGTAGCCGTGCGGGAGTGTGATTTCTGCGCCATCGGAGCGGGAAGAGCGCCAGCCACCATCGTCTGGGAAGACGCGAACAACATGGCTTTCTTTCCACTCCGCCCTGCCGCATTGGGGCACACTCTAGTGATTCCCAAGGCGCATTACGCTGACTTTTTCGATGCACCCGATTCTGCATTGTGTGATCTAATGCAAGCTGTAGCTCTCGTAGGTCGGGGTCTCCGTACTGCCGTGCGTCCGGACGGCATGAACGTCATCAATTCTTCCGGGGAGGCCGCTTCCCAGTCTGTCTTTCACGTCCATGTACATCTAGTACCTCGATGGACTGGGGACGGCTTCGGCGATATCTGGCCTCCGAGCCAACCCTGGGCAGGCGAAGTAAAGGCAGAAGTTGCCGAAATGCTGCGGGAGCAGCTCAACCGTTAACGGTCCTCACAATTCCACCGATGATAAAAGCGATGTCTACGAAGGCCAACGCGCCATAGAAGTTGACCATCGTGTGCGAGAAGATGACTTTTCCCCAAGGCACCACAGCATGATAAGGCTGCACGTTCATCGAAAATAGCTCAACATCAACGACAGGTCTCCGCACGTCGTCGTAAAGCTTACGAAAAAGCCTTTCCTGCCTTAGGAAGTAGCTATCAAGCAACCAGAAACCTGCAACAGGGATTATGCCTGCCGCAGCGATTTTCCAGCTTGGGTTATTTGCCGAGACACCGAAGAAGACTCCGGCAATCGTCATCGTCCACCCTTTAATTAGGAACGATCCGTTTCCAAGCCGAGTCACAACTGATTGAATGAACTCAAGGTGCTTGATCTCTTCCGGAGAAATGGAAGAACCGCCAGAGCTACTCGAAGACACACTGTCCCCTAGATCCGATACCGATGATCAGACATCATACAGAACACACGAATTGCCTGGAAAGATGAGATGCCGACGCTCCGGCGGAGCCATAGCCCGAATCGACTACACGAGTCATTCAGTGACGCTTGAAAGATTCGAGAAGTCCAAGAACTCGATACAGTTCTTGAAGCAAGTGGCGCAGCCGTCACCAGTGCCGACATCTAGGACCGTGACCGCCACAAGCGTGGAGAATTCCTCGGCATAGGGGTCATCGACCGACGTCATTGACCTGTCGTCCCAATCGACGACTACGACTAGCTCGGATTCGTGATCTAGGCCTTCTCGGGTTTCAATGTTGAACCCGAGGGTTGACAATCGGCGCAATTTTTCAATGGCCTCTTGAAATGGCAGTCCCAGCACGCGACGAACTATCTCCAACTCGATATGCATGTTTTTCGGCATCTGCGTTGAACAGCCGTTGAGGAAAATAAAGGAAACGAGCTCACGTTCATCGACCGTCATCCTATGCAACGTCTGCACGAACGAATGGGAGACTGTGAGCGCGATTTCCTCTTCAGCAGCCGATGGTTCCAGGGCTGCGAGCAACCTGTCTGGGTAAGGTGGGAAGAAGTTAGATCGAACCCGAGGGCCAAGCTTCTCACGAACAAGGCCTGCTAGCTCCGCCGGCGTCAACGACGACGCGTCGACAAATCCCACTGTTGAGCGCAATCCAGGTATTTCAGCTTCGTCGAAACGAACCGGAAGTACGTACTCCTGATTTTCCGAAATGGCGCGCGCTTGAGCACTCTTGCGCTCGTGATTGGTCCATACTTTGTGTGCATAATCGCTGGATACAAAAAGCACGCAGTAACGAGCTGCACGACTATATACGTAGTCAAGATGCTCGTATAGATCCTTCCCCCAAAGAGCTGCCTTCTCATAGTCATCGTAAAAGACTCGCACCCCATTCTCTTTCAGAGAACTCGCAACGTCTTGGACGTATGCCCGTTGCTCTCCTGCGAAGGACAAGCAAACGTCGTATTCATGGTCGGACGCGGGTGGGATGCTCATGCATCAATGCTAGTGCGAAAGCCGAAACGTGGGAGGGATACACGAAACAAGGGAAAGTTCTGCCGCTCTGAGAGCAAGCACCCGTGGTCAGCCTCGGGTCACGTTGTCCGCCAAGAGCCGACTGGTGAAGCCTTCGGCGCGTAGTCGCTCGTAGGCCGCCGCCACGTCATCGGGGATCGTCTGCTCGATCATGAACCCCTGGCGCGGGTAAACCATGAGCCTCTGTTGCGCTCCGACCAGCATGTCGATGACGAGACGCCCGTCCTGGATCGAATCGACGTACTCAGCGAGCGTCATGGGCGTGGACGCGCTCACCCATTCGACATCCGGCCAGAGCTTCCGCGCCGTGGCATACGCCCGTCGCTCCTCGTACGGCTTGCTGACCAACAGGACCGAGGCCACGGGAACGCCTCGGCCTTCGAGTAGGGCTCGCGAGAAGCGGATGTTCTCGCCCGTGTTTCGTGCCTGCGGCTCAACAAGGATGGCGTCCGCGGGAACCCCAAGTTCGATCGCCCGCTCTCGGTAGTGCTCGGCTTCACCGCGGGGCATGCGCTCGCGCGTCGTACGGCTGGTCGCCCCCGTGAAGACGATGAACGGCATCATCCCGCGCTCGTACAGGTCGACGGTGGTGTCGGCCACCCCCAGGTCATGGCTGCCGAGTCCGATCGCCACGGAGCATGGGCGCGGCTCGTGGCCCATCTGCTGGAAGTCCCAAAGCAATTGCGCGTCGGCCCATGCCTGCGTCGAGATCACTTGCTCTCGCCTTCCGTGTTCGCTGTGTCGGGCACCTGGAAGTCGTACGACCACGAGAACCGAGTGGCCGCGTGGACACCGATCGCGAACTCCACAACGGTCCCGTCAGCGGTGTACGTGGTGCGGTGCAGTTCGACTACCCACTCCCCCGGCGAGAGCTGCAAGAGCTGGGCTTCCTCGTCAGTAGGGACCCGCGCGAACAGCTCCTCCTTCATGTGGTCGATCTCGTACCCGGCGTCATATAGGACGCGGAAGCCACCACCACGGCCGGCGGGGCCCGGAGTCGGGTCCACGATCCGTGTGCCCTCAACGTGTTCGGGCCTGTAGTAGCTGGTCAGGGTGTGCGTAGGCTGCGAGCCCTCTTTTACGAGCCGCGCCCGCGCGTACACATATGCGCCCTCGGGCAGTCCATGCGCTTCGGCCACGAGCGGCGGCGCCGGCACCCGGCTGACGTTCTGGGTTTGCTCGTTCCGGCGGTACGCGCGCCCGGACGCTACCCGGTCGGCGATGAACGCCACCTCGTCGCCGTCGCGCCACTTCGCCTTGTCGTACCGCGCGATACCGAGCCGCTTGAGTGGCGTCTGCTGCCGCACCACGGTGCCGTGGCCACGCGACGAGGTCACCAGTCCCTGAACCTCAAGCGCCTTGTAGGCCTTGTGGACTGTGTCCTTTGAGCCCTCGCCTGCCGCCACAAGGTCCCTGATCTGGGGCAACTGGACGCCCGGAGCATACGCGCCGCTCCTGATCTGCTCGGCGAGCTTGTCCGCCAGTTCCCGCCACTTCGGTGCCACTGCAGAACTCCTCTCGACGCGTCCCAGTGAAGCACAGTCCTAGGACTGTTGACAGTCCTGGGACTGCGGTGCATTCTCATCTCAGGCCGCTCGCAGTCCTAGGACAGTGAGCCGGAAGGGCCTTCTTTGGGCTGCTTCAACGCCCAGTCGGTTCGGGACAGCTCGCTCTCACAGGAGCCCCTTGTCGGCGATTGGTTGAGAACTCAACAGGGTGACTTGATTGGCGGGGTGAGAGTCCCCGTCCCCGTGGCGACCGGGTGAGGTTCGCCGGCGGCCACTTCCCCGCACTTCGGCTCTGGAGAACAGCCCTCGGGATCATCCCTCTCTCACGGGAGGTCAACCCGTCGGGTGCCACCCGGTGTGCGCCGCCCTGCTGGCGTCAGAGCAGTGACGATGACGCGCCCGACTCCCCGGCTCGGGACCGGTCCGCCCCGCAAGGGCGGACCGGTGAAGCCGTGTCCCAGCGCACTCGCGGGAGGTCGGTGTGAACCGACGACATCGACAGGCGCCGCCGGACGGACCCACGGCCGGCGCCTGAACCACCCGGGTCCACTTCCTGGCTCGCGGCTTCTTCGCTGCGGCCGGCTGTCTCTCCCGCCCGTCCGGCCGACGCTGCAAGCGGCAGCCGGACTGACGGGAGCGCGGAGAGCCGGACGACCGGATGTCCGACTTCAACGGCGCGCGGCCCCGGGTGGCTAGACCCGGGACCGCTGTTCGGGCCGTTCCACCTGAGAGAGGAACACGACCCAATGAACCCCATCGTCACTGTTCAGGAAGCTGTTACCGCGTTCGCCGACTTCATGGAGCCGACGGATGCGGAGCTGGACGCCATCGAGCGGGAGATGCCGGTCATCACGGCGGACATCGCCCTGCTGGACGCACAGATCATCACCTTGGACCGCACGCCGACCAAGCTGGACGCCCGCCGGATCCGCCGGGCCCACCGTCGCGTGCTGGCCGCCCGCCGTGAGCTGGCCAACCGCACCGCCGATGCGAGCACGACGGGCGGCGCGGCATGAACCTTCACCGCAAGGGACGGGCCGCCCTAGTGCTCGCCCTGGTCGCCGTGGTCGCCATGGCGTTCCGGGTCTCGTGGAACGCGTTGCGGGACATCGCCAACGCGGTCGGTGCGGACAACACGGCCGCGACGCTCTACCCGTTCGTGGTCGACGGACTAATGGCCCTGGCCCTGGTCGCCACGCTGGTCCTGACGGACAAGGCGCGGGACTTCGCACTGCGGGTACTGGGCGCCTACACGCTGGCTTCGCTGGTCCTCAACTACGTGCACGGCCTGGTCCCGAAGCTGCACGACGCGCAACTCGACTGGACGCGCCTCGCCGACTGGAACCCCGCGAACTGGGCCCTGGTCCTGCTCGCGACGTCGCTTCCGGTCGGGTCGATCTACTTCGGTTCGGATCTGGTCGCCAAGGTCCTGCATCACCGCCCCGACCCGATTCCCGGGCCGGACGCGAAAGCGGAGGAATCTACCGAGACCCTGAAGAATCGGTCTACGGCTGACCTCCCGGTATCGACCCCGGCACCCGCCCCCGTGGTGCCGCTGATGATGCCCGACCCGGTGACCGTCGACTTCCTGAAGTCGACCCAACTCGCCAAACCGATCCCGACCCCGGCGCCTGCTCCGGTCGCGGCGATCGAGCGGCGTCCGGTGGCCGCTGAGTCGACCCGATCGCGTCGGGCGACGGGACGCGTTCCCGAGGCGGCCCGATCGGCACGGCCGCGCCGGACGGCGGCTCAACTGCTCGATGAGGCCCGCACCGCAACGGCCGATTGGTCGGACGCGCAGATCACGGCGGAAGGCATCCGACGCACGGTCCGCACGTCACCGGCGAACGCCCGCACGCTGCGGGACACCCTGCTCGCCGAACGTGCCACCTGAACTCTCCCACCACACCTTGGAGTTCCCCGTGACCAGCACCAACGCTGCCCCGAGCACCATCGACTACGCGTGGCACGCCCACGTGACCATGCCGGGCGAGGGCCGGGCGTTCGCCCACGGAACCGTCACCGTCCCCACCTCCTTCTGCTGGGACCGCGTCACCCGCGAAGTCGCCGCATGGCTGCGCTCGCAGGGCTCGACCGTCCAGCTCGCCGACATCCACCTCATCCTCGCCCCGCACGCCGGAAGGACGGACTGACCATGGGAAAGCCCAACACCCGACGCCTTGACCAGGCCATCCGCGAGACGAACCGCAAGCTCGATGCCGTCCGCAAGGGCGAGCTGTGGCCGCTGACCGGATCGGAGCGGCGCCAGATGCTCGCCGCGCTCGCCGGCGGCTCCTACCGGGTCCTGCGCGGCAAGAGCACCGGCCGCGCCGACAACCGGATCGACTCCGTCTCCACCTCCGCAGAAACGCGGCTCATCGCAGAGATCACCGCGCTGCAGGTCGAACGGCAGCGACTCGTCACCGAGGCTGCGCAGGCCAAGGCCGCAAAGAAGTCCTCCGGTTGGTGGTGACCGTGGCCGGTCTGAACACGCCTCCCGGGGAGTGCCCGCAGTGCTGGCAGCACGCCCACGACCCCCGCGCCCACCGCAACCTCCGGCCGCGCGAGGACTGCCCGCAGTGCGTGGACCACATGGTCAACGGCCACCCCCACATCGTGCCGAAGAAGTCCCGCTGGTGGTGACGCGCACCAGCGCCGCCGCCCGCCCCGCACCACTGCGCAGTGATCTCCCCACCCTTCACGTTCCCCCCGGACACGGGGCAGTCAGAAGTGTCTCCAACATGAGTGACAACGTCGTTCACCTGCACAAGAACACTGAATCGGCTCCCGAGTCGGCCACCGTGACCACGTTGAGCGTGGTCCCCGAACCGGCATCCGCCGTGCCCGTTCCGCTGTGGGTCCGGTCGGGTCGGGCGGTCAAGACCGTGATGACACACGAGACGACCAAGACGACCGCTCGCGCCGTTGCCCGGCACACGCTCTACGTCGCGGGCGGGGCGAAGATTGCGGCGAAGCGGACGTGGGACGGGCGGACCGCGTCCCGGTACGAGCGGATGTTCCGCGCGGCCGAAGCCGCGGGCAACCACGAGATGGCGACCGAGTGGGAGGAGCGCGGGCAGCACTTCCGCGAGGCCCGCCACCGCCGCCGCATGGACCTGCTCCACTCACCCATCGACGCGGCCAAGGGCGTGGCCGTGAGCGCCGGTATGGGTGTCGGATCGCTGGTCGCCCTCGGGATCGTGATGGCGATCGCGACGAAGGACGTCACGCAGGTCGTCACCCCGTTAATGGCCACGATCGACTTCATCAACCTGCTCATCACCATCGTCCGCGTGGTGTGGGGACCGGCCCTCGCGATCGGGCCCTTCCTGGCCCTGCTCGCGTTGTGGGCGATCGGCAGCAAGCAGCAAGCCGCACCGGCATGGGCCCTGCCCGACACCGTCCGCAATAGCGAGGGCGAGCCCATCACGCCGTCGATCGTGGTCAAGGCACTGCGCGACCTCGGCGTACCCGCCCTGCGGAACGCGATCAAGGAGATGGGTGACGCCGGAGCGTCGATGCTCGGTCCGATCCGGATCGCGGGATGCGGCGTGGAAGTCGACGTCACCTTGCCCTCGGGTGTGGCGACCAACGAGGTGCAGGGCAAGCGGCGCAAGCTCGCGGAGAACCTGACCCGGCACGAGCACGAGGTGTTCATCACCATCCCGGAAGCGGCCCGCACCGTCCGTCTGTGGGTGGCCGACTCCGGGGCTCTGGACGAGCCGATCGGACCGTCTCCGCTGGTCACGGACGAGACGATGACCGCCGACTACGTCAAGGGCCGCGCCCCCTGGGGCCAGGACCTGCGCGGGGATGCTGCGACGCTGTCCGTCTACCAGCGCCACCTTCTGATCACGGGTCTGTCCAACCAGGGCAAGACCGCCGCGCTCCGCTCGATCGCCCTGTGGCTCGCGCTCGACCGGTCGGTGGAGTTCTGGATCGGAGACCTCAAGGGCGCCGGCGACTGGGCCATGTGCGACGGACTCGCCACCCGCTTGATTCAGGGGCCGACCGACGAGCACGTCATCCAGGTCACCGAGATGGCCGAGGACGCGGTGCAGGAGATGAACCGTCGCCTCCAGGCACCGCCCGGAACGCAGTTCCCGGCGCTGATTGTGATCGTGGATGAGGCGCAGGTCGCGTTCATGTGCCCGGTCAAGGATGACGACAAGCGCCCGTATGGCGGCTCCAGCTCCACCTCCCGCTACTTCATGGCCGCGCGGAAGATCCACAACCAGGGCCGCGCCGTGAACGTGCTGCTCTGGCAGGGCACCCAGGACCCGACCGATCAGAACCTGCCCAAGCTGGTCCGCGAGGGCGCCCACACCCGCGCCTCCCTCGCCCTCGGCTCGGACTCCCAAGCCCGCATGGCGCTCGGAGACAAGGCCGTCGACGGCGGCGCCGCACCGCACCTGCTGCGCCCCGGACTCGACAAAGGAACGCTGGTCATCGCCTCCGACGGCATCGCGATCCCCAAGGGACAGGCGTCCATCACCGTCCGTACGCACTACATCAGCACCGACGACGCGACCGAGATCGCCAACCGCGCCAAGGCGATGCGGGACGGGGTCACCACCCTCACCGTGATCGAGCGGGGCGAGGACCGCGATGCACTCGCGGACGTCTTCACGGTGATCGGGGATGCGGAGCGCTCGCACACCCAGGACATCGTCAAGCGGCTCGGGATCTTCGACGAGGACGCCTACGGCGGCTGGTCGTTCATCGACCTCAAGCGCGTGCTGGACGCCTACGGGGTGGCGCCGTACAAGTCGCACGGCCGCATGGTCGTCCGCCGAGACGACGTCACCCGCGCCCTCGCCAACCGCGACACGGACGGTTCCGCTTCCGCCACCCAGTAGCGGGGAGGCGCACCCTCCCGGCCCGGGGAGGCGGGGAGAACTCCCCAACCCCCTCCCCGGACCACCTCCCCCACGCTGATCAGCGAAAACACCGTTCCAGGGAGGCGGGGAGGCCTCGCAGGCCAGCCCCCGAAAACCCCCTCCACAGCCCACCCCCAAGGGTGTGCCTCCGCCTCCCCAACCGTGCACCGGAAGGGATTCCGCATGTACCCCGAGCACGTCGCCAACAGCCACCCCGTGACCGCCGTGGAAGTCCACCACCCCACCCCGATGGCGCCCGCCGTTGTGGCGTCGGCGCCCCCCGTGCCCGTCCAGCCGGGCAGCGTCCCGACCGTGGCGAGCGTCGTCCTGCCCGATGGGCGGGTCGTCACCGGCTACGCGATCAACCCCGTCCAGCCCGAACCGCTCGCGGCCAAACCGCCCGTCTCCCGGACGGCCGTGAACATCGCCCTTGGAGGCATCGGGTTCGGCGCCGCCTGCGGCGGACTGCTGCTCCTGACGACGTTCATCGCCGCACTCACCGCACTCATCACCCAACTGATCACCCTCGCCGCCGTCATCTTCGGCGGATGGCTCGCCGTACAGATCTTCGGCGCATCCGGCCCCAAGAACGGGACCACGGTCCACATCCGCAAAGCCGTGATCAAACGCAACCGCTTCTACAGCTAGCTACGCCAAGGGCGGCCCCCACCGTCTCGCCAAAGCCGCGGGGCCGCCCTTGCCAACCAGCACCCATCCACGGAACTGGAGACATCCAGCATGACGCAACCAACCGACACCCGGCGAGGGTCCTTACTCGCCGCAGCCCTGACGGCCGCCGCTCGCGGCTGGCACGTCTTCCCCCTGCGCCCCGGCATCAAGCTCCCGGCACTGCACGGCGAGCGGACATGCCCCGGCACCGGGCCGTGCGAGAACGGCCACCGGAAGTGGGAGCAGCGCGCCACGACAGACCCCGACCGCATCCGCGCCACCTGGTCGCACGGGCCGTTCAACGTCGGCATCGCAACCGGCCCTTCCGGGCTCCTGGTGGTCGATCTGGACACGCCGGAGCACAAGGGCAGTTCGGACGCACCTGACGGCGCGACAACCTTCGCAGCGCTCTGCGAGCGCGCCGGACACGCCGTCCCCAACACCTACCGGGTCCGGACCGCGAGCGGCGGAACCCACCTCTACTTCACCGCCCCGCCCGGCGTCCGGATGACCAACACCCAAGGCACCGTTGCCGATTCGGTCGACACCCGCGCGTGGGGCGGATACGTCGTCGCCGCGGGCAGCACCACCCCCGCGGGGAGCTATGAGGCCCTGTGCGGCCCTGTGGTGACTTGTCTGCCTCCGTGGCTCCAAAGCATCCTGCAACCGGCCCCCAAGGGCTCTCAGGCTCCTTCGGTGGCCGTAGCGGGGCAATCGCGCCGATACGCTGACATAGCACTCACTGAAGAGTGCCGGAACGTCGCCTCGGCTCAAGTCGGCGAGCGCGAAGCCAAGTTGTTCCGTGCCGCACGCGCCGTGGGGCGGTTCGTCGCGTGGGGCGACCTCCCCCGGCATGTGGTGGAGCAGGCTCTTCAGGAAGGGGGCGAGGCGGTCGGACTGTCCGCGTCCGAGTGCCGCTCCACCATCCGCAGCGCGCTCAACTGGTCCATCGCCCACAACCAGAACCGCCGGGATGCGGCATGAGCACCCGCCGGCATCCCCCTCTGAAGAGCATCACCACCACCCCGGATGTCCCGCCCGCCGCTCCACAGCCTGTGGACACGGCGGCCGTGGGCGAGCCGAAGGGCGTCGCCGAAGGCGTCCCCATTGCTGTTCGCCCTGACCCGCACCCGGGCGACGGCCGCTATCCGGTGGCGTGGCTCACCATCTGCGCGCCGTATCGGGCCACGCCGTCGGCCACCTCGAGGTGCCTGTGCGGCAGGGACCGCAGCGCGATCGGCCACGCCGGGGTGCACGTACTGATCGCCGACCACGAAGCACATCGCCACACCTGCCTGCTCCGCGCCACCCAGGAAGGGAGGGCCGCCGCATGACCGACACCATCGACGGGGCCGCGCTGCTCGACGAGGTAGAAGCCTTCCACCGACGCTTCAACGTCTTCCCGCACGAAGCCGCCTACGTCGCCGTGGCGCTGTGGGACGCACACGCTCACCTGCTCGACTGCTTCGACTCCACCCCGCGCCTCGCCTTCCTCTCCCCCGAACCCGGGTCGGGCAAGTCCCGCGCGCTGGACGTGGTCGAAACCCTCGTGCCGCGCTCCATGGCCGCTGCGGACGCATCTGCCGCAGCCCTGTTCCGGTCCGTGGCCGGCATCGACGGCGGTCGGCCAACGATCCTGTTCGACGAGATCGACACCATCTTCGGCCCCAAGGCCGGAGACAACGAGCAGCTCCGCGGATTCATCAACGCAGGCCACGCACGCGGACGTCCCATGTACCGGTGCGTCGGGGATGGCTCCAACCAGCAAGTACAGGGCTTCCCCTCGTACTGCGCCGTCGCCGTCGCCGGACTCGGCTCCCTGCCCGACACGATCCTCACCCGCTCCGTCATCATCCGCATGCGCCGCCGGGCCAGGAACGAGAAGGCGGAGCCGTTCCGCACCCGTATCCACGTGCGCGAGGGCAACCAAATCCGTGACCGCCTCGCCAAGTGGGCCGAGTCGGTGGAGAAGCAGGTCGCCGGCGCCTTCCCCGCTCTCCCGGACGGGGTCACCGACCGCCCGGCGGACGTGTGGGAACCCCTGCTCGCCGTCGCCGATGCCGCCGGGGGCGGCTGGCCCCAGCGGGCCCGCGAAGCCTGCGTGACCCTGGTCAACGCCTCCCGCGCCAACGACAAAGGCAGCATCGGAATCCGGCTCCTGACGGACCTGCGCGACTACGTCCTCATCGGCATCGACCGCCTACCCACCGTCGCCATCCTCGACCGCCTCAACGCCCTCGACGACGCCCCGTGGGCCGACCTCAACGGCAAGCCGCTCGACAACCGGCGCCTGTCCAGAATGCTCAGCGACTACGTCACCGCCGAAGGGGACCCGGTCGTCTCCCGCAACATCCGAACCGCCGGCGGAGTCCTCAAAGGATTCTTCGCCAAAGACCTCGAAGACGCGTGGTCGCGCTACTGCCCTCCGCCAGGGTCCGCTACATCCGCTACGCCGCTACATCCCAGGTCAGAGCCCCTGAATCTGTAGCGGCAGCCACCGATGTAGCGGCTACGGCCACCCGCCCCGAAACGGCCGTAGCCGCTACATCCGACCCGTCCGCTACAAAAATCATGCCGCTGACCTGCGCTGTAGCGATGTAGCGGATGTAGCGGACTTCTGAGAGGGACCCCGAGCCCACAGAGGAGACACGTCCCGATGAGCAGCACACGCCTGGCAACCGACCAACTGCTCTACACCCCCGAAGCCGCCGCCGAGGTTCTGTCCTTCGGCCGCTCCACCGTCTACGAGCTGATGGCCGATGGACTCCTCAAGTACGTGAAGCGCGGTCGCTCCCGCCGCATCCGGCGCAGCGACCTGGAGGCGTTCGTGAACAGCCTCGAACCGTCGCCCAACTGACCCTTCCCGACAGCCCACCCGAGGCGGCCCCGGACCACGTCCGGG